>MOXJ01000003.1 GCA_002507565.1 Candidatus Reconcilbacillus cellulovorans | reverse complement strand
CAGGACGTCCTTGTTTTCCTCGCTGCCGAAGATGCGTTTAAAGACGAAGTCGTTTTTCGGGTCGAGCAGGTCGGTCATCGGCAAAGCCTCGCGAAAAATAGGATTTCTGGTACGATTGTAACATGCAGATGGTAGAGATTCAACCTGCAACCGACCTTCGCATCACGGACAGATGCATTCCCGCCGTCCTGTCAACCGCCTCCCTGCATCGCCCCGCCGGTTTCGAGGAGATAAAACGGATCGACCGGCCGTAAACCAACAGCGCGAAGAGCAAATCCCCAGCACCACCCGTTCGTCCAACCGGAAAAGCGCCTCTTCCCCGGTGCGTCCGACCAACGCCTGACCGAACAGCCAATGTCCGCACAGATCGTCGAGAACTTGCGGCCGTCCCCGGATGCGGACGACTGTCTGGAGTGCGCCGATGGCGTCGGACAACATCTTGCGCAGAAAAAACTCCCCGACAGACAACAACGATTCGTCCACCCGCGGATGAACGACGCCGAACATTTCGGTGCGGCGGCCGACCGTCTGCGACTGCTCCGGATTGTTGTACAAGCCCAACTTCGCCACAGCCCGGTTCAGGGCGTCAACGAGCGGATACCCCTCCTCACGTGCGAAAACAAGAGCATGGACGAGCGCCGTTTGCTCCTCGGGATCGAAAAAAAAGCGGGACGGCGGTAAAACGCGGCAACAGCCTGTAGCCGCCGCCGGGACCGGCGTCGGCGACGACGGGCACGCCGCTAGCACACAACGCGTCGATATCCCGGTAAACGGTCCAAACGTGCACTTCAAGTGCTTCGGCCAGCTGTCCGGCGGTCATCTTTTTTCCCGTACCGATACCGAGCAGCTGCAAAATCGCCAGCAAACGGTCCGCCTTGGACACGGTGCCTCACCCCAGCATCATCCCCATCCGCCTCGCCGCCTCCATGACGTGCCGGGCGTGTTCCCGCACCGCGTCGGGCGTGAACCGGCTGACCGGCCCGGACACCGACAGTGCGGCGACGAGCTTCCGGTCACGGTTGAAAATCGGTGCGGCGACGGCGGCCGCCCCCGGCTCGCGCTCCTCCATGCTCGTCGCATACCCTTGCCGGCGTATGTCTTCGAGCTGCCGCTCGAAATGCCCTCGGTCGACGTGACGCCAGTCCAACGAGTCCAAAATGTTCGCGCGAACGTCCGGTTCCTCGAACGCGATCAACACCTTGCTCGACGCCCCGACGTTGAGCGGCAACCGCGCGCCGACCGGCGCGACGCGTCGTACCGCCTGCAAGCTTTGCACCGCCTGGATGCGCACGCGTTCCAGCCCGTCGCGGACGTACAGGCTGACCGTTTCGCCGACAAGATCGCGCAGTTTTTCCATCTCAGGAAGCAGGCGAACGCCCGGATCGTCCTCTCTGGAAAAATTCGCAGACAACTCCCAGATGCGATACCCAAGCCGATATTTGTCGCCGCCGGTTTCGCGCGCGACGAATCCTTTGGCTTCCAGAGAAGCGAGCAGACGGTGCGCCGTGCTTTTGTGCAGCCCCGTCCGCGCGGCGATCTCCGACAGCGTCAGCTGCGGCGTCTCGGCGAAACAGAGCAGCACGTCGAGCGCCCGATCGACGGCGCGCACGGTCGCGGCCATGCCTTTCGAACGGGCCATCGCTTTCGGTCTCCTTTACGGCAGGATTACGTTTTCTTTACGGTTTGCCGAACCGTGTTGACGCTTCCAAACCGCCTTCTTACAATAAAAATACCCTTCAACACCCCGAAGCCGTCGACGGCAACCGCGAAAGGACCGATACGCCCATGAAAACGTCCGTGACGGCCGTTTTTCCCCGTTCGGTCGCCGCTTCGGCGTCCCGCCGCCTCGCCGGTAAACTCCCGGCGCTTGCGTCGGGACTCGCGCTCGCCGTTTGCGCTCCGGTGCTGGCGTTTCACGGCTACATCGCTTGGACGATCGCCCGACCGACGCCGACGCCGCTTCAATCGAACCCCGAGCAGGCGCTCGGCCTGCCTTATCGCGACGTCCGATTCCGCTCGCTCGGCGGCGACGTCCGCTTGAGCGGCTGGTATATCCCGGCGCCGGATTCGGAACGAACGGTCGTATTTTCCCACGGTTACGGCGCCAACCGCGAAGAATACTGGGTGCCGATGTACGACCTGGTCGGCGAGGTACACCGCCGCGGTTACAATGTGTTGATGTTCGACTACGGCTATGTCGGCAACCCCGGCCGCCCGGTCACCGCCGGCGTCAACGAGACGCGCGAACTGCTCGGCGCCGTCGCGTTCGCGCGTTCGCAGGGCGCCGACCGCGTGTACGTCTGGGGATTTTCCATGGGCGCCGGCATCGCGTTGCAGGCCGCCCTCGCCGGATCGGTCGCGGGAGCTCCCGGCATCGACGCGCTTGTGCTCGACAGCACGTTCGTGCTGACCCCCGAGACCCTACGGTACAACCTTAGCCGGCACGGCCGCCTACCCGACTGGTCGGCACCGCTTGTCGAAAGCTGGTTTCCGCTGCTCCACGGCGTCCGCCTGAGCGACATTCCGTTTCGCGACTTATTGACGGTTCAATTCGACATTCCGGTGTATGTGGTGCACGGCGCGCTCGACGACAAGGCGCCGGTCGCCATCGCCGAACAGATCGCAGCCAACCAGTCTGCAAACCCGCTGAGCGGTTCCTGGATCGTGCCGGACGGACACCATGAACTGCTGTTTCGCTATCATCGGGAAGAATACCTGAAACGCACGCTCGGTTTCCTGGACGTCGTCTCTTCTGTTTCCTGAATATCACCGAAACCGGTGATCTCTTATTGTCCGACTTCATCGGTTCAGAAGCGACAGAAATTCCGCGCGGAGCGCTGCATTGCTACCGAACTCGCCGCGGACAGCCGACGTGACCGTCTTGCTGCCCGGCTTTTTGACGCCGCGCGCGCACATGCACAGGTGCTCGCCCTCGACGACCACCATGACGCCGCGCGGCCGCACTGTTTCAACCAAAATGTCCGCGATTTCCGACGTGATGCGCTCCTGCACTTGCAACCGGCGCGTAACGGCGTCGACAAGCCGAGCGAACTTGCTCAAACCGAGCACCTTGCCGCTCGGGATATAGCCGATATGAATTTTCCCGAAAAACGGTGCCATATGATGCTCGCACTGGCTATAATAGACGATGTCCTTGACGATGACGAGTTCCTCGTGCCGCTCGTCGAACGTCGTGCCGAGCACTTCGCGCGGGTCGACCGAATAACCCGCGAAAATTTCCTCGAACATGCGCACGACGCGGGCCGGCGTGTCGCGCAGGCCTTCCCGGTCGACGTCCTCCCCGATCAGCCGGAGAATTTCGCGGACGTGATATTCCAGCTGTTCCCGGTTGGCCTGGACCCATTCGTTGCGATATTCCCGGATTTCCGCCATGTACTCGCTCCCCCCTGCGACGTCCGGCCGGCGTCGCTTCTGTCGGATCTTCGTCCGCTTCAGGTGATCACCTGCTCGATGAAAATCGTCGGATGCCGCGCCAGATCGATCTCTTTGACTTCGTAGTCATCCTCTCCGCGTTGCCGAACGATCCGGACGACGGGCCGTCCCGGCAGCCCGCGGTGCTGGCCGACGACGACGCCGGTCTCGCGCGTCGACAGCCGGACGCAGGTGCCGGTCGGATAAACCGAGACGATGCGCAAAAACTGAATCAACGTCTCGTGATCCAATTTCGTGCCGGACAACGCCATCAGATATTCGCACGCCTCGTGGGGCAACATCGGCTTACCGGCCGGCCCGCGGTGAAGCAGGTTGTCGTATGTGTTGGCGACGGCGACGATTTTCGCGTACGGATGAATCTGTTCGCCTTCCAGCCCCCGCGGCACGCCCTCGCCGTCCGGAGTTTCATGGTGTTGCAGCGCCACATGGGCGATAAGCAGGCTGAATTCGCGCTTGTGCTTGAGCAGTTCGAACCCCCGCCACGTATGGTGCAGCTTCGGATCGGGAGCCGCATCGTCCGTGATCAGCTCCACCTTGCCGACGTCGTGCAAGAGCGCCCCGATCGCCAGTTCCTTGAGCTGCATCTGGTTCAGGCCGAGATTGATGCCGGTCAGAACGGACATCATGCTGACGTTGATCGCATGGATATACATCGCATTGTCTTTTGTGCGAATTTCCGAAAGTTGAACAAGCACCTCCCTGTTCTGCATGATTTCTTCGATCATCCGGTCGATGCTGACCGCAATGGCGCGCGTGTTGAAGTCTTTGCCCGACCGAATCGCCTGGAACGTCTCCACCATCCGCTCCATGACGAGCCTCTTCGTCTCTTCGGAGACGACTTCCGGAATTTCGACGTCTTCCAAATGTTTGTCGCGAACGAACAGATGCGTCACGCCGATCCGCCGCAACGTGCTGATCATCGCCACCGTCAACTGAACCCCTTCGGACAAAAGCACGGTGCCGTTATGATTGAAAATCGTTTTGCCCAAAAACTGCCCGGGTTCCACCTGGTCAATGCTGACATACCTCACGGCCGTCCCCTCCGTTTGCCCGTTCCAAGGCCAAAAGCCGCTCTTTTCGGTCGAGACCGCCGCCGTAGCCGACAAGCGCCCCGTCCGCGCCGACCACCCGATGGCACGGCACGACGATCGATACGGGGTTGACGTGGTTGGCCGCGCCGACCGCGCGGCACGCCTTCGGTCGCCCGACCGCCCGCGCGACGTCCCCGTACGACCGCGTCTCGCCGTAGGGAATGCCGCACAGGGCGCGCCAGACGGCGAGCTGAAACGGCGTGCCGCGCAGATCGAGCTCCAGGTCGAACGCCCGCCGCGCGCCGGCAAAATATTCGCGCAGTTGCCGTATTTCCTCGGTCAGCGCGTCTTCGTCTTCCCGCCATCGGACGCCGTCGCCGTACCAGCGCTTCGCCCACCGCCGAAGCTCCGCCGCGCACTCGTCCCATTCGCCGAAATCGACTCTGCACAGTCCCGCGTCACTGCGGACAAGCAACAGAGGACCGATCGGGCTGTCCGTCCGCGCCAGCCGGAGCAGCATCGCCCGCGCCTCCTTTCAGCCGGGCGATCGCCCGTTCGATTTCCCGCACGGCGTACGCGTCGGTCTCCGCCGCCCGCGCTTCCTCCAGCGCGCGGAGCGCCTCGTCGCCGCCGATCTTGCCGAGCGCCCACGCCGCCGTCCCTCTGAGCACCGGCCGCGGGTCCTCGCGCAGCACGCGGGCCAAATGCGGAACGGCGGTCGGATCGCGCCAATTGCCGAGCGCGATGACGGCGTTACGCTGGATCGGCTTGCGCCCGCGCCAGGATGCGGCACTCGCGCCGTACGCTTCCCGGAACACGCGTTCGTTCATCGACAGAAGCGGAATGAGCAGCGGTTTGACCTTTTCCGGGTCCGGCCGGAATTCCGGGTGGTGCTCCGCATGTTTGCCGCGGTTGTGCGGGCAAACGATCTGGCACGTGTCGCACCCGTACAGGCGGTTGCCCATTTTTTCCTTGTATTCGTCGTCGATCGGCCCTTTCGTCTGCGTCAGAAACGACAGACATTTCTTCGCGTCGAGCTGTCCCGGGCCGACAAGGGCGCCGGTCGGACAGAAATCGATGCATTTCGTGCACGAGCCGCACGCCTCGGTGACCGGCTCGTCCGGCGAAAACGGCAGATTCGTGATCATTTCGCCGAGAAACACCCACGACCCGAATTCCGGCGTGATGATCGAACAGTTTTTTCCGATCCAGCCGATGCCGGCGCGTTCCGCGACCGCCCGGTCGACGAGCACGCCGGTGTCCGACATCCAGACCGTCTCCGCCCACGGCACGCGCTCGCGGACGAACGCGTCGAGACGCGACAGACGGTCGCGCAATACGCGATGATAATCTTCGCCCCAGGCGGATCGAGAAATAATGCCGCGCCGGGCGCCCGGCTCGGACTTCGGCGGGTTCGGCAGCTTCGACGGATACGCGACCGCAACGGCGATGATCGACCGCGCGCCGCGCAGCGACAGCTCCGGACGTGTCCGCTTGTCGAGATCCGGCTCCTCGAAACCGGACTCGCGTCCGAGCGCCCGATGCCGTTCCAGAATGCCGCGCAGTTCGACGAACGGATCGGCCGACGCGAAGCGAATTTTATCGATGCCGAGCGACGGCGCCGCCTCGCGGATTTCCTGCTTCAGCGCCTCCCAGTCGACGTCCGCGCACACGACCGCGCCGTCCACGATGCGTCCTCCTTTCCTCAAGGCTCAACCAGCTTGCGGATCGCCTCCCGCGCCAGTCGGTCGCAGGCGTTGTTCCACTCGTCGTCCTCATGCCCCTTGACCTTGACGAACTCCACGCGATGGACGGACAAAAGTCGAACGAGCTCCTCCCACAGGTCGCGGTTGTCGACGGGCTCGCCCCTGCTGTTCAGCCAGCCGTTTTGCACCCATTTCTCCACCCATTTTTCCCGAAACGCGTTGACCAGGTACGCCGAATCAGTGAACAGGCGGACGGAACACGGCTCCTTCAACCGCCTGAGCGCCTCGATCGCGGCCGTCAGCTCCATCCGGTTGTTCGTCGTCGACGGCTCAGCGCCGGAAATCTCTTTTCGCCGGTCGCCGTAAAAGAGCACCGCCGCCCACCCGCCGGGACCGGGATTACCCGAACAAGCGCCGTCCGTGTAAATGCGCACTTCTTTCATCGCGGACGCCCCCGCTCGCGCCACCAGCCGTAAACGCGACGGCAAACTTCATCGGAAAACGGCTTGTCACGCGTTCGGATGCGCCTGAGCAACTCGTTCAGCCCAAGGCGGACGTTGCGCTCGACGTCGGCGCCGTAGCGGAATTGCCGTCGGTGATGTTCGAACTCGTCCTCGTCGAGCACGTGCGCCTCCCCGTTCTCGTCGACCAACACGTCGAGATCGTAGTCGACGTACGTGATTTCGCCCGCCGACCTGCGCGCCGGCGACGAAAGATTGCAATAATACCGGACACGCCCGCCATTTTCCAAGAGGCAGACGACGTTGTACCAGCAGTTTTCCATAAAATACACGACCGACGGGACGCGGCTGATTCGCTCATGGCCGTCCGACTCGACGATCGGCGTCTGATCGTTGACGAACACGATCATCGGCGGATCGGACGCCGTCCACGCGGCCGGAAGCGCCGTTTCTGGAATTCTCCAGTTTTCTAGCCATGCCCGATGAAGGCGGCCGTCGTGCTTCAGGCTTCGAATGATATATCGCTCGAGTTGCTCCATGCGACCGCTCCTTTCCTGCTTTGAAAGCCGCCTTCGGGCCCTTTGCACCGACAGGGCCGAGACAGGGCTAAAACAGGGCTAATAATAGAAAAACATATCTTCCATCCGAATGCAACGAGCCGAAACGAGTCGGATGAAAGATATGTTTTCCTTACGCCTATTTCCTTCGCGGATCCGCTCTATTCGACGATTCGACAGGAACGTCGCGAGCGTCCGCCTCAGCCACTCACGATCTTGAGCCGCTCCCAGGAATGGAAAAAATCTTTCGGGCCATATCCCGCCGCCTCGTAAAGCGGCAACACCGGTGCGTTGTGCGCGTCGACGGTCACTCGAATCCTGCGCACGCGCCGCTGCAAAAATCGGTTGCGCAAAGCCTGAATGAGCGCCGTGCCGATGCCCTTGCGCTGATGTTCGCGCGCGACGGCGATGCGGTAGTAAAACCCCTCGTCTTCGTCGATCGTCCCGATGATGGCCCCAACGACTTTCCCGTCGACTTCCGCGACGAGAATCAGGTCGCTGTCCCACGCCAGCTGCCGGCCGAACGCCTTCATCGTCTCCTCGAAACAGGCCTCGCTCAACACCTCGCGGAACAGCTCGCTCGCCTGCACGTAGTCCGCCAACCGAAACGAACGGATTTTCATGCCCGATCTCCTTCTCCCCCGCCGAGAGCCTGCGAAAAAAGAAAACGCAAAGTATGATATACGACAAAATTCGCGAAAATCCTTCCGGCGGGTTTAAAAAAATTTTGACATGCGGACACGAGAAATCCGCCTCGCCGTCTGTTCGACTCGGCACTCTTCTTTCAAAAACTCCTTTTCGACTGGCCAATCGCACCATGACGCGGCCGCTTCACCGGCAAAACCCTCGGCTCCGCCGATCCGCGCCCCGTCCCCTGCAAATGATTTATCGCCGCGATTGGGGGATAATGATGACATGACGAAAAATTCCAATCAACCAGGAGGGGAATGAACATGCCGCATCAACTTCCACCGCTTCCGTATCCAGAAGATCCGAAAGAGGACTAGTAAATGAAAATCAGAAAAGCCTATCTTATTGACGGTCTTTTTGAGGATTTATGTCAGGTTGTTTTGGAGTTTTACCTTCAACGAGCCGAATACTTTAAGGTTCGTTTCCCCAGTGATGAAGAATTGGGTTGCGGAAAGGACGATTTCCTATCATTAGATGAAATCAAAGTTTCCGAATGGGCTGGCATGAGCGGCGCCATCGAGGTTTTCGGACTGTTGACCCCAGAATCGAGAAGTTTATTTACTTCAAACCGCCTGTGGGACTATGAATTCCTCGCTGGAACTGAGACGCTGTTGCACGTGTCTGACTTTTCCGTCCGAATGGTCTTCGTAACCCCAGAAGAGCAACGTGAACTGGATGGAATAGGGATTGATATAGGCCGATGGATTCCGGTTGATTTGAATGTATCGCATCCACCGAGAACGTTCGTTGTTCCCTTTTCAGATCACGAAGTGGCGCACCTTAGAGAGAGCTTGTATGAGGGATTAAAGAAACATGGGGATTCGGATCACGAAAAATAGGCGCCCCCAGCCCAAGCGGGTGAGGGCCAGGTGAATCTAGAGCAAGTCTCGGGCCTAGCGGTCCTAACGGAAAGCTCGCTAGCAGCCTGTGCAGGCAATGTCAGCAGCTCGACCGATGTTCGGCCGGGACGGGCAGGAGCCGTCGCCCAATTGAACTATGGCGGCCTTGACAAGGACCTATCCGGCGGCCCCTTATCTCTTGGCCGCTACCGTTCTCAGTTCACCCCGGTCTGAACAGCAAGGCCAGGCAAACGTGTCGCGTTTCAGCCGGCGGTAAACACGGTCGACGCACTGTTCACGCGCTCAGGTTGATTTCCAGCCGCGATTGGGGGATAATGTAGTCATGGCGAAAAATTCCGAACCGCAGGAGGGGAACGTCTCATGCCACATCAACTTCCGCCGTTGCCGTATCCCAATAACGCGCTGGAACCGTACATCGACGAACAGACGATGATGATTCACCACGATCGTCATCACGGAACATACGTCAACAACCTGAACGCGGCTTTGGAAAACTATCCGGAGCTGCAGAACAAAACGGTCGAGGAACTGATCTCGAACCTCGACGCCGTGCCGGAAGCGATCCGCACCGCCGTGCGCAACAACGGCGGCGGCCACGCCAACCATACGCTGTTCTGGCAGATCATCGGCCCGAACGCCGGCGGCGAACCGACCGGCAAGCTGGCCGAGGCGATCAACCGCGAGCTCGGCGGATTCGCGAAATTCAAGGAAGACTTCACGAAAGCCGCGATGGGCCGGTTCGGTTCCGGTTGGGCGTGGCTCAGCGTCGACAAGAACGGCAAACTCGTCATCCACAGCACTGCTAACCAGGACAACCCGCTGATGGAAGGCTTGACGCCGATTTTCGGCCTCGACGTCTGGGAACACGCCTATTATCTGAAATACCAAAACCGCCGCGCCGACTACATCGCCGCATTCTGGAACGTCGTCCGCTGGGACGAAGTCGGCCGCCGGTACGAAGCCGCCGTCGCCGGCAAATGACCGGGCGGGCCTGCCGCCGATTCGCCGTGCGGCGCACAGACGGCCACTGTATGACTGTATGGAAAAAGGGCGGGAAATTCCCGCCCTTTTTTGCACGGCCGTCAGACGCTTTCAGCCGTCGGAGGCGCCGTTTTCCCTCCGCCGCTCCTGGCGCAGCCGCCATGCTGCAAGCCTCGCCTCGACGACGGCGGTCCGGTCGCGCCGCGCGTGCTTATGCAAGAGCGCGTCGGCCGCCGGGTCGCTCGGCGCCCCCCACACCAGCCCCAGCGCCGCGCACTTTTCCGTGCACAAACGCTTCAACTCGGGATCGCGCACCGGTAGATCGAGATCGGCGTATGCCGGTGCCTCTTCCGGCTTCGCAGCCTCTAGCCGTTCCAAACGCCGCCGTACCCGCTCGATCGTATCGCGGCCGTCCAGTCCGAGCCGGTCGAGATCGGACTCGCGTAAGCGTCCAAGCGCCGCCGTCAACAATTTGCGAGCCCCCTCGACGTTGCCGCGCCGCTCATGATAAAGCGCCACCGCCACTTGCAACAACCCGATCCAGGCGTCGGTAAACGGATCGCCGGGATGCGATTTCCAATGCTCTTCCATAATCTCGTGACATTCGAAGTAATCGCGTGTCGCATGAAACTCCACAAGAAACGCAACATACGCCTCCGGATATTTCGCATGCACCCCGGTCACCGCGGCCGCCCCCCTGCACCCGCTCCAAACGGCGATTGCACCAACTCGGAAAGGATGCGCCCGAACGCGTTCGGAAACGTATACGCGCCCAGCTCGGAAAACGCCGCCCATCGATAATCTGCGGGCAAACGCTTTTCCCCATCGCCGTCTTCGGTTTCCAGAACACAAGCATAAACTTCCAAAAACCATCGCAAATGTGAAAAAACGTGATCCGTCCGCCAAACCCGCGCTCCCGGCGACACGCGCAAACCCGTCTCGGCAAAAATCGCTTCGGCCAACAAAAGCGCCTCATGCCTGCTTTCGTCGCCGTACCCCGCCGCCGACTCCGCAACTGCCTCAGACGGCTTCACCGCCGCTTCACCCGCCGCGACATCCGCACCCGACGACGGTCGCGCCTCCACATGCGGCAATTCCCACATCCCAGCCAACAGCCCGCGCTCCGGACGCCGCCGAATCAAAAGTCGCCCCTCGCCGTCGACGATCCACGCGACCAGCCGACGTTCCGTCCTCGGCGGCTTCGCCTTCGCCTTCACCGGCAGCTCCTCTTCCTCTCCGGCCAGATAAGCGCCGCACCGCTCCATCACCGGACAGACGAGACAGGTCGGCGCCTTCGGCACGCAGACCGTTGCGCCGAGCTCCATCAGCGCCTGATTGAAATCACCCGCCGCATCTTCCGGAATGAGCCTGCGCGCCAGCGCCTCCATCTTTTCCCGCGTCGCCGGCTTCGCGATATCGTCGCGGATCAGGAAAAACCTCGACAACACGCGCATCACGTTACCGTCGACGGCCGGTTCCGGCCGCCCGAACGCGATACTCAGCACTGCACCCTTCGTATACGGCCCGACGCCAGGCAAAGCGGCCACCGCCGCTGCATCGTCCGGAAAAACGCCGCCGTAACGCTCCACGATCACCTTCGCCGCCTCGTGCAAACGCCGCGCCCGCGAATAGTAGCCGAGCCCCTCCCAAGCCTTCAGCACGTCCGCTTCGGGCGCCGCCGCCAGATCGGCGACCGTCGGAAACCGTTCCAGAAACCGCTCGTAGTACGGTATGACCGTTTCTACGCGCGTCTGCTGCAGCATCGTCTCCGACACCCAGATGCGGTACGGGTCGCGCGTCCGACGCCACGGCAAATCACGCCTGTGCCGGCGGTACCAGTCGAGCAGTCGGCCTGTGAAAAAACGCTCCAGTTCCATCAGTTCAATTATAGTCAAAACCGCGCTATAATGAAATCGACGTCAAGAGGGGGAACCGCGATGCTTACTCCCGGCGAACTCGCCGCTCGTCTGAATCGAATGGTGTTTTCGATTCTGCTCGTCGGCCACCGCAAGTGCGAGCCGGACTGGCGCCAAGCGGCGCACCGCATCAAACACCATTCGTTCTGGCTGATCGTCAGGGGCAAAGGGACGTTTTCGATCAACGGCACGGTCTACCCCGCCGAACCGGGAAAACTGTTTTTCTTCCTTCCCGGCATGAACGTCGAACGGAGCGCCGATCCTGAACATCCGTTGGAATACTATTTCTTGCGGTTCCGGTATGCGGAAGCGTACGAGGACAAAGAACAGTGGATTTATCGCGGAGCGGACGAAACGCCGTTTCCGCTGGCCGGCATGTATGCCGTGCAAAACGCCCCCCAGCTCATTTACCTGATGGAACAACTCGACGCGCTTTGGAAAAAGCGCGGGCACCTGATTGCCCTCCGGCGAAAAATTTTACTCTATGAATTTTTTTTCGAGTTAATTCAGGATTTCCGAGCCCAGCAGGCAGCAGGCGACACGACCGCCGCCATCGAGCGGACTCAGGACTACATGATCCAGCACTATCAGGAACCGTTGAAACTCGAACAGCTCGCGCAAATGGCGGGTTTAAGCGTCAGCCACTACTCGCGCATGTTTAAGAAATACGTCGGCTACAGCCCGATCGAATATTTGACCCACCTGCGCATCGACCGGGCGAAAGAACTGCTCGCGCTTTCCGACTACCGGCTTAAAGCGATCGCCCGCAGCGTCGGATACGAAGACGAATTTTACTTTAGCCGCATCTTCAAAAAAATCGCCGGGGTCCCGCCGCGCGAATACGCCCGGCGTTACCGCCACGACGGTTTGCCGGGCGGGCAGAACGGTCCGGCGACGTGACGACGGCCGCCTATATCAAATCACTCCGAAGCGATCTCCATCCCCTCGATCCGCTTTCGCGTTTCTTCCGTGCCGAGCCGCCGAATGGTGCGGTAAATGTCGCGCAGCACCGCGTCGTAGACGTCGTTCGGCCTATCCTCGTGATACTGGATTGCCGGGGCATGCGCACGGAAAAATGAAGCGTCGTCGGCGTCAGCCAAATCGTTGAACATTTCCTGCAGGCGGTCGACTTCATCCCGCGTTGCTTCGATCTCGAATTCGTACGTGTCGTCGCTGCGATTTTGCAATATTTTTCGATTTTGGACGGAAACATAATAGCGCGATTTCAAGCCGATTACCCGCCTTTCTTGAAGGACCCCCGCGAATTTTTCGCCGCTACTCGACCCGCGAAAACCCGTAATACCAGAACAGAAAAGCCGCCAACGCCGCCGCTCCGACCACGAACAGCGCATACGGCCAGAGCACCGGATTGAGCAGCCAGTAATGCCTGACGACCGAGCGCGGCTGGTCCGTATCCCGTTCGGACGCCTGCTGCCGGCTCACCCACAGCGCGCTCAGCGCTCCACCCGCTGCGCAGACCGCCGCAAAAACCGCAAGCGGAATCCAAACGTTCGCCATCGGCGTCACACCGCCTTTCCGAACGTTAGGATTCCGCGTCCGAAACGGATTATACGGACAAGACCGCCTCGCCGGGCCCGGGCCCTGTCGACCCGGCCGTATTTTGTGGTAAGATGATGGTCGGACAAAAACCGACAAGTCCGGGCAAGGAGGTCCGCCCACCGATGAACGTCCAAGACAAAGCGCGTTACCTGGAGCTTGACCGCCGCACGGTCTGGCATCCTTTTACCCAAATGAAAGATTATGAAACGCTCGACCACGTGCTGATCGAGCGGGCGGATGGCGTATTTCTGTACGACGCCGACGGCAATCGTTATTACGACACGATCTCGTCGTGGTGGGTCAACGTCCACGGCCACCGCCATCCGCGCATCATGCGCGCGATCGGCGACTTGCTCGAGCGGATGGATCATGTCCAGTTCAGCGGCCTGACCCACCCCGCGGCGATCGACCTTGCCGCCGAACTGCTCGCCGTCGCGCCGCCGGGGCTGACGAAAGTGTTCTACTCCGACGACGGCTCGACGGCGGTCGAAGTCGCGCTCAAAATGTCGTTTCAGTATTGGCGGCACGTCGGCCGTCCCGAAAAAACGGTTTTCGTCTGTCTTGAAAACGGCTACCATGGCGATACGATCGGCGCGGTCAGCGTCGGCGGCGTCGATCTGTTCCATGCGGCGTTTCGACCGCTGTTGTTCGAGACAATCAGAGTTCCGTCGCCGAATCCCTGGAAAACGCCCGATCCGTCGCCCGACGCCATCGCCGATGCGGCGCGCGCGACCGTCGACGCCGTCGCGGACGTGCTGGAACGGTCCGCCGGCCGGATCGCCGGGCTGATTTTCGAGCCGATGGTACAGGCTGCCGGCGGCATGATCATCTATCCCGCCGACGTCGTTCGCGCGCTGCGCGAACTGACGGCCCGCCACGGCGTTCACCTGATCGCCGACGAAATCGCCGTCGGCTTCGGCCGCACCGGCCGAATGTGGGGCGTCGATCACGCCGGCGTCTCGCCCGACTTGATGTGCGTCTCGAAAGGGCTGACCGCAGGCGTCTTACCGCTGGCCGCCACGCTGGCAACAGAAGAGATTTATCGCGCTTTTTACGACGATTACGAGACGATGAAGACGTTCTTCCACGGCCACAGCTTCACCGCGAATCCGATCGCCGCCGCCGCCGCATTGGAAAACGTGCGGATGTTCCGGGAAGAACCAGTGCTAGAACGCGCGCGCGCAACCGCCGAGACGCTCGCCGCCGCACTGGAGCGCCTGCGCCGTCGACCGCACGTCGCGAGCGTCCGACATCTCGGCATGATCGCAGCTTTCGACCTGTATCGCGACAAAACGACCGGCGAGCGTTTCGACTTCCGCGAGCGCGCCGGATTCCGCGTCTACCTCGAAGGACTGAAGGAAGGGCTGATCCTGCGCCCGCTCGGCGACACGCTATACTATTGGCTGCCGCTCTGCACGACACCGGAGCAGGCGGAAGACATCGTCCTCCGCACCGAGCGGACGTTGGAAACTCTGGGTCTATAACCGAAATCGAAACGACCGATTTCGTCAAATCCCCGGAATCGGCGACCGTTTGTGCTCGGTGCGCAAATATTGGCGCTCCAGCTTCTCGCGGATCACCGGATCGATGTCTTTGCCTTCGAGGTAATCGCTGTTCGCCTCATAAGGAATGCCGAGCTCGCCCTCGTCGGTCTGGCCTTCCCAAAGCCCGGCCGTCGGCGCCTTCTCGATAATCCGCCGCGGCACGCCGAGCCGTTCGGCTAGCATACGCACCTGGCGCTTGTTCAGCGAACTGAGCGGCGTCAGATCGACCGCGCCGTCGCCCCATTTCGTGAAAAAGCCGGTGACCGCCTCCGATGCATGGTCTGTCCCGACGACGAGCAAGTTCAGCTCGTTTGCCAAGGCGTACTGGAGGACCATACGCGTGCGCGCCTTGACGTTGCCTTTGGCTTCCTTGCTGAGATGGCGGGGAAGCCCGAGTTTTTTGAGCGCGTATTCCGCCTCGAGCGCGATTTCGTCGACTGCGTCTCGGATGTTCGTCTCCACCGTATGCGTCAGGCCGAACACTCGCGCCACCTCATACGCGTCCTCGATGTCCGGCTGCTCGCCGTACGGCTGAAACACGCCGACGGTCCAATAGTCGCGCCCGGTCTCCCGCGACAGCTCGTCCGTCGCCCGCTTGCAGAGCCCGGCCGTCACCGCGCTGTCGACGCCGCCGCTGATGGCGATGAGCAAGCCGGCCGCCCGCGCTTGGACGACGTGTTCCTTTAGAAAATCCACTCGCCGGCGAATTTCTTCGTCGACGTCGATGACCGGCTTAACGCCGAAACGCCGAATAATCTCCTGTTGAAGCTGCCCGCTCATGGTGCCTCCCCGCCGCGCAACGTTTTCATCCGTCCCGCTCGCCCGCGCGACCGCCGGATGCCTCCTCTTCAGTTCCGGCAATACCGGTCGAACAGCGCGGTCAACTCGCGCGCGATCTCGTCAGCCGTGCGGTTTTCGATCTGATGCCGCTCGATCATGTGCACCAGCTTGCCGTCTTTCATCAGCGCGATCGACGGCGACGACGGCGGATACGGCAGGAAATACTCCCGCGCCTTGGCCGTCGCTTCCTTGTCCTGTCCCGCGAAGACGGTGAACAGATGATCCGGCACGACGTCGTGCTGAAGCGCCTTGGCTACGCCCGGCCGGCATTGGCCCGCCGCGCAGCCGCATACCGAGTTGACGACGACGAGCGCCGTTCCTTTCGCCTTTTCGAAATGTTCGACGACTTCCTCCGGTGTCCTCAGCTCGATGAACCCGATCCGCGTCAGCTCGTCGCGCATCGGCTGAACGATCTCACGCATGTATTCCTCATATGTCATCGCCATGTCGGCACCCCTCCGTATTGATCGGCCTTTCGCCGCATGTTCGCGCGTACGCACGCGCATATGATACATCATTATACCGCTCCGCGCGGCGATTCACCAGTCGCCGGAGCGGGGAGCCATTCCCATTTCACCAGATCGTCGAAAGCGGCCGAAACTTTCGATTCGTCGAATTTGTCTTTCTTGATCTTCAGCACCTCGGAGACAGTCTCCTTTTTGTCGGAAAAATTACTTCCCGACAGGGCACGGATCGATTCGGCGACGAAATGGACGGTAGACAAAAGCTCGAGCTCGAGCGGCTCCGAGGGCAACCGCCGCACGACGTCTTCAATCACCGGGCCGTAACACTCCACGAACTCATCGGCTCCGCCGATAATTTCATCCGCGTTCTTGCCGGGCGTGATGACGACATAAGGCGATGCACCCGATCTGCCCCCTTCCCGAAGACGTGTCTGAATCGCCCCCAGCATTTCGAAATGTTCCATCTGTTCGTCGAGCTCACGGGAAAACGGTCCGAAATGATAGATGCGGAACGTCAGCGGCAGCGGAACTCCGCGAGACGAAAGAAAATACATGTACTTCTGAAACGCCTTTTTTCCGTAGATTTCGCCTTTGCGTCGGGCGAGGCAAGCGACTGCGGCCTCGAGGATCATCGTTTTTTACTCCTTTCATAATAAAATTGATTTATTTTTTAAAAACATGGTATATTTTCTTGATACGATAATAGACATCCTGTGCTATCTTTTCTTCTGCATATACTCGAAACACATATATCGGATCTTCCAGTTTGGAAACGACCGACGCCATTTCCCGCAACGAATACGTAACCGTCTGGTCTTTTCGATCGATGATATGAATCGTGGGGCTGTTGTCTTCATCCGCAAACCGGATTGGAGCTTTGACGAACCGGTCCACGAATACCTGATCTTCCTTGTAGTATCCTTTAAGCATTTGAGCAACCTGTTCATCATATTCCCGAGAGTCGGCAAATGTATCCGCAAGCCGATCCGATGACCAAACTTCCCGGAAATGTTCACGTCTCAGGAAGCGTCCGGCCCATGAGTTCTTCTGAGAAGACGCTTTGGCATATTGGAAGATCGATTCATCGTCCAAAGACAAGAATTCATCCGGGTTTTGAGGAAAACACTCGTCTCCAAATTTATCCTTCAGAAATCCTCTTACTACCTTTTCTAGAATATAGTCGTACATTCTTCTGGTTCTATGGAAATAAACCTGTTTATACATAAAATATCTTGCCAATATTAATGCCTCGACTGCTTCAAGACCGTCGCTTTCGAAACCGAGCAACCATGTCCCGTCTTTCGGAAAAAGATTGACGACGTTCAAAACCCGATCCAGGTCGAAATATCCGTATTTCACGCCGGCAAACAAAGAGTCTCTCAACAGATAATCCATTTTATCGGCATCCAGCTCAGACGCGAAAATACTGACCAGCAACTGATCCTCTGCTTTAAAGACCGCTCCGCGGATCAGCGAGGCGATATGTTTGGCGTTAAAACCGTGTTTCTCTCCGATACGATCGATCTTTTCCGCAAGTTCCGTTTCTTCGACCAGTTTGGCCGCCATATTTTCATGCGTCTTCACGGAAGGATGAAACAAACGATCGCCCAGATGGGAAAACGGACCGTGCCCCAGATCGTGAAGAAGAGCGGCAAGTCTCAACTTTTGACGATAGGCATCAATTTGTTCCTGATTCCAGTCCAGCACACCATCCCTCTTCTGCTTTTGAATCACCTTGTCGAAGATTAGGGTCGCGACGTGCATGACGCCGAGCGAATGCGGAAAACGGGTATGTTCCGCGGACGGGTATACCAAATAAGTGGTGGCCAGCTGCCGAATACGCCTTAATCGCTGAAAGGGAGCGGAATCGATGATTTCCATCTCTTCGTCGCTTAATTCAATAAATCCATGAATAGGGTCGCGAATTTCAGGCAAATCAATTCCCTCCTCTCCTATCCTCCTTTCTTTCCTCATTTCGACATCTTCGTCATGATCTCCTTTCGCCTCACGACACTTTCGGCGACGCTCACCGTCATTCTACCAGAACATCTGTTCGAAATCAAGTCCGCTTAAAACGGCCGCCGCACGCCGCGACGGCCGTCTGCTTCCCGCCAAAATTCGCGCCCAACGCATCATTCATTTCCCGCGGGAACCGCAGCGCCGACGTCCGCGCGCTTTTCCCCGCGCCGGTCGGACAACCGGATGTTGCCGACGAACCCGGTCAGCAGCGCGCCGAGCACCACAAACGCGAACCCCCACCAGAACACGTGATGCAGCGCGTCGACCATCGCCGATTTCAAAATCGGCACGAACGTCCGCGCCATCGCCTCCGGAATTTTGGCGAGCGCTTCGGGGCTCAGCAAAACGCCGTACAAATCCTGCGGCTCCTCGGCGATTTTTTTCGCCACCTCGTCCACCAGCGGCGAAGGCGGAAGCTTTTGCAGAACCGGGCCGAGCTTTTCGGACAGATCGACCGACGACTGATGGTTCATCACCGCACCGAGCACCGTCATGCCGAACACACCGCCGATCTGGCGGAAAAACTGGCTCGACGCGGTGACGACGCCCAGCTCCGTCTTCGGAAAACTTTCCTGCAGCGCCAGCGTCAGAAGCGGCATGACGAGGCCGACGCCGAATCCGAGCACGATCATGTGCACGGTCGCCGTCCAGAGCGTCGTCGATTCGTCCATCGTGGCAAGCAGCGCAAATCCGGCCGCGCTCACCGCCATGCCGAGCGCCATCTGGGCGCGCACGCCGATCTTCTGCACGAGCTGTCCGCCGACGACGCTGGCGACGAGCAGCGCGAGCATCATCGGCGTCATCGCCGTGCCCGACGCCGACGGGCTGATGCCGACGACGCCCTGCAGGAAAAACGGCACGAACATGATCGACCCGAACATGCCGACGCTCATCAGAAACCCGATCGCGTTGACGACCGAAAACGTTTTGCTTCGGAACAGCCGGATCGGCAGCACCGGATCCGCCGCTCGATTTTCCGCGACAACAAACAGCGCCAGAAAAACAGCGGACAACGCGAACAAGCCAATAATTTGCCAAGAATCCCACGCGTATTCCTTGCCGCCCAACGTCAAGGCAAGCAACAAGCTGACGACGCCGACCGTCATCGTCAACATGCCAGCGATGTCGAACTTCGGCCGTTCGCTCTTCTTGTGGGGACCGAGGCCGATCGCGATCAAAGCCATCGCCAGCAGACCGAGCGGCGAATTGATGTAAAACACGCCGCGCCAGCTCCACGCGTCGACGATCCAGCCGCCGAGCTGCGGCCCGATGACCGACGCCAGGCCGAACATGCCGCCGAACACGCCCTGCCACCGCGCCCGTTCTTTGCCGGAAAACAAGTCGCCGATGATGATGAGCGCCATCGGCATCATAATGCCGCCGCCAAGCCCCTGCACGGCGCGAAACGCGATCAGCTGATGGATCGTCTGCGCCGCGCCGCACAGCGCCGAGCCGGCGATGAACACGAGCAGACCGGTCACGTAGACGACGCGCCGGCCGAGCAAGTCGGCCAGTTTGCCGGCGATCGGCACGATCGCGGTCGCCACAAGCATATAGGCCGTCGTCAACCACGTCATCAGATGCAGACCGCCGAGCTCCCCGACGATGCGCGGCATCGCCGTGCCGACGATCGTCGCGTTCAACGCGCCGAACAGCATCGCCAGAAGCAGGCCGGCGATCAGCACGCCTTTTTTCGAATACGCCGCGTGTTCGGTCGTCATTCGGTTTCTCTCCTTTCGGATATGATTTCCATATATTTTATTAATTGTTCTATCTCTTCTTCACGTAAAAGCGAAAGACGCTGCGCCAGCATCGTTTTGTACGCACGTTCGACCCGCTGGAGCACATCCGATGCGGCGTCGGTCGCAGTCAGCCGCACGACCCTGCGGTCGCGCTCGTCCGGTTCGCGCCTGACGTAACCGCGCGCCACCAGCCGGTCGACCATGACGGTGATCGCACTAGGGCTGACGTCCAACCGCTCGGCGAGCGAGCCGACCGTCATGCCGGGTTCGCAGGCGACCATTTTTAAAAGAAAAAACTGCGGGGGCGTAATGTCCAAGCCCGCCAGACGCGCCGACTCCGGCCGGAGCTGCCGCACGAGCGACATGAGCGCCGCCTGGAACCGTTCGACGCGATCGGGCGTCGGCCCGCCCGCACGATCGCCCGTCTCTTCCGTCGGTCGCCGCACACTTGTCGCCTCCTTTCGTCTTCGCCCCGAAAATTTATACACTTCAAAAATTAAATCATTTAACTACCAGAAAGTCAAGGGCCCGAGATCATCCGATTCGAAGTCCGTCGTGATATACTGAAAATGGTGATGGAACATGACGCTCTCCGACGCCTGGGTGGCCGAACGTTCGGACGACGGCGGCGTGCGACTCGTCCGACGGCGTGTCCCCGTCCCAGAGCCGGCCGAAGGCGAACTGCTCATCCGCGTCGCCTGGTCGTCCGTCAACTACAAGGACGCTCTGGCGGCGACGATTCCCGACCGCATCATCCGGCGATACCCCCTTGTCCCCGGCATCGATCTGGCCGGTACGGTGGAAGCGTCCCGAGACAGCCGCTTCCGCGAAGGCGACGCCGTCATCGCCACGGGGTACGAGCTCGGCGTCCTACGCCACGGCGGTTTCGCCGAATGGGCGGTCGTTCCTGCCGACTGGGCCGTCCCGCTGCCCGAAGGATTGACGCTCCGCGAGGCGATGGCGCTCGGCACGGCCGGCTTCACCGCGGCGCTCTGCGTCCGCGCGCTCGAACATTACGGCCTTCGGCCCGACCGCGGACCGGTGCTCGTCACCGGCGCGACGGGCGGCGTCGGCAGTATCGCCGTCCAGATTCTCTCCGGTCTCGGGTACGACGTCGTCGCCGCGACGGGCAAGCCGGACGCGCGCCCCTATTTGCTCGCCCTCGGCGCAAGCGAAATCGTGCCGCGTGAAGAGCTGACGGCCGGCGAACCGAAACCGCTCCGCTCTCAGCGCTGGGCAGCCGCCGTAGACACCGTCGGCGGCGGGGTACTCGCCGCCGTGCTCGCATCGATCCGGTACGGCGGCGCGGTCGCCGCGTGCGGTCTTGCCGGCGGGGCGGAACTGGCGACGACGGTATACCCGTTTATTTTGCGCGGTGTCGGACTGCTCGGTATCGACTCGGTCTACACCGACATGGGCGTTCGAAAGGAAATCTGGCGTTTGCTCGCCGGTCCCTGGAAGCCGCCTCGACTCGACCTGATTGCCGCCGATATAATGATGGACGACATTCCGCAGCTGATTAAGAGGATGCTTGCAGGACATTTTCGCGGGAGGGCGGTTGTACATATGAAAGAAACAGCTTATTCTAATTAAAAAATTTTTCAATGAACAATGTTGACAGCCGTTTGGAAATGGAATAGAATGAACGGAGAAGTATTTCACTTTTTTTATACTTGAAGGGAGGGCTTTTTGATGAAAAATATAACTCGTCCTAAGGTTATATTTGTTATATTATTTGCTAGTTTTTTTATCATTTATTCTATCGCCTTTGGAGAGAAAACGGAACAGATTGACGAAAATGGAACAATAAATTTAACAACTGATGATCTTAAAGCTGCTGGTCATGATTATAGCTATAATGCGGAAATCACTTCTGATGGAACAATTATAATCAAAACTGAAACAACCCCCCCGAAAATTTATGAAAAAGCGAAAAGATATGCAATGATTGTCTCAAACATTATTGCTCCCGGAATAGAATTCACGAGCGCCCGTTTTATTGTCAATCAAAAAACGGTTGCGGATCATGGAACCATAGTTGAGGCTCGAGCCAGCAAGGATAAAATAAGATGGACTGAATGGCAACTTGCAGATGATCGAAACCAATATCAAATTAATTTCTTTGATGTTTTCTACTATTTTCAGTATAGAGTAACCCTCATAACCAGTGAGAATTCCTCTTCTTTCTTAAAGAGATTGGGAATAAAATTAACTAAAGCATCTTCTAAAGACAAAGAGTTATTTAGCAAGATAAAAAAGCATGATGGAGAAAACATAAAGAATATGTTAAGAAAAGAGGGTTTCTTATCAGAAAACTTAACTAATATGCAATCTGAATCATTTTTTGCAGCAGCATCTTCTACGCTTTTTTCAGCAATTTTAAAAGCAAGCAGAGAAGGACTAATCGGCAACACAACAGCAAATGGCCATCTAATCAAGCCAAATGATATTTTTGTTGCTTTGCCGAGTAGAAAATCTCTCAATGCTAACGATAGGGATAATACCTATACTGTAAATATAAGCTATACGAAAAATGGACAAACAAGAACTTTCAATAACGTTCCTGTATGGGATATTGGTCCTTTTAATGATAGTGATGATTATTGGAATCTAAATTATTATTATGTTCCTTATCCGCCTTATCAATATAGATTGAGAGATAATTGGGGGTATGAAGGATATGGAGATTTAAGTCGAGGGTATTCGGAAGCTTGGTCTGCATTTACAAATAATTTTCATAATGGCTGGACAAGCTCACATCCTATAATCTATAACGGCTCATATTTTAAAGAAAGATACATAAATGATAATAATCCAGGAACACAAGTTCATAATAACAAGAATAATCCTATTTATCCGACGAACTTGAGAAATACTGGTGCTGAAATTGATCTTTCAGATGCGTTATTTTACGGTTTAGGAATGACGGGGAATGATTATGTAAACGTTACTTTCAATTGGGTTTACCAATAATGGACTGATGGAGGAGAAATATAAATGTTTCGGAAGTTACTTATTCTCTTATTACTTATATTTACATCCTCTTGCAGTTCAAAAGATCATAACACATGGATTCTATCGACTTCACCACAAGACGGCGAAACTGATGTTCATGAACAATCTCCCATTATCATAAATTTTAAATATGATATGGATCCTGCTTCTCTCAACTCTAAAAATATTAGTATTCACACAGGAAAACATTTTGAACAGAATATAAGCAACATTTTTTCATATCATTATGACAAAAATAACAAGCGGCTGACGATACAATTTTCTGATCCGAAAGGTTTATGGGGATCAGGCGACGGCATTACTGTTGTCCTGAGCGGTGAAATCCAAACAGCGGATCATCAAAAAATGGGGAAAGATTATCGTTTCGGCTTTCGGACCCGATGAAACTGCGCGGCGGCCGGTGCGTAGAAAAGAGGTGAAGTCCTTTTCATACGGGAGGAAATCGTCATGTCCTTCTTCCAGCGCATGCTGGCCAGCGTCGGCATCGGCGCGGCTAAAGTCGACACGCGGCTCGAAACGCCGCGCCTAAGACCCGGCGACGAAGTGCGCGGAACGGTCTTCATCCGCGGCGGATCGGTCGAACAACGGATCGACGGCATTTATTTGCAACTGATGACCCGGTACATCGTCGAGAAAGACGATCACAAAATTCCGCAAACCGCGATCATCGGCAAATTCCGGATCACCGAACCGCTCGTCGTCCGGCCGAATGAAACGATCGACCTTCCCTTCTCCTTCGTACTGCCGCTCGATACGCCGACGACCCGCGGCGGGACGCCGGTCTGGCTGAAAACCGGCCTGGACATCGACAACGCCGTCGACCCGACCGACCATGATCACATCGAAGTCGACCCGCATCCCTATGCACAGGCCGTTCTCGACGCCGTTCAATCGCTCGGCTTCCGGCTGCGCAAGGCCCAGTGCGAATACGCTTCGCGCCTCGGCGGCCGGTTGCCGTTTGTTCAAGAATTCGAGTTCGCCCCGCCGCCCGCCTATCGCGGCCGCCTGGAAGAACTCGAACTCGTGTTTTTCCTGCGGCCGACGGGCGTCGACGTGTGGCTGGAAATCGACCGGCGGGCGAGAGGCTTACTCGGCATGCTCGAGTCGGCGCTGGAGCTCGACGAGCGTATGCAGCGACTGTCGTTCGATGAAGCCGAGCTGCGCGATCCGAGGACGGTTGCCCACCGATTGCGGAGCGCAATCGATGCACATATGCGATAAAGAAAAAAGCCGGTCACCCCGGCTTTTTTCAGCACTTCCCGCCGATCCGAACAACCCCCGCCGCCCCCGCATCATTCGCTGTCTTCCCGCGGCGCATACGCGCCGTACGCGGTGTCCTCCTGCGGATGGGAAAACCTTTCGCCCGCCCGCGACGGCGGCTCTCCGCGCTCAAACAGCGCGCGGTTTTCGTCGGAACGAAACCCGATGTCCTTGAACGGATGGACCCACTCGTCACCCGCCATAACGGCCGGGTCCGTATCGCGACTCCACCGTTCGAGCGGCGAATGCGGCGACGCGTACAGATGGTCGCCGATCACGACACCGCTCGAGTTGACGAACGGCCCGCGCGGCCGCCGTCCCTCCCGGAATTCCGGCAAAAACTCGATCTCGAACGGATCCAGTTCGGGATCGTCCCGAAGCGCGCTCAGGTCGAAGGGCGGTTCGGGCCGTCTTGTTTCTTGTCCGGCGCGGCCGTTTCGCGGACGTTGCGGTTTTTCCGCTCCTGGCGGCGCTGCGCCTGCGAGTCCGAAGGCATGGCGTTCACCCCTTGTACCGGTGTCGCCGTTAGTTTGCTCCGGCACGTCCCGTTTCATGCAGAGCCGCCCGTTCGACCCATTCGTAAACAACGACGGATCCGTAGACCGGGTCCCACAGCCCGGACGAGCGGAACCGGAACAGCTCCCGCACATGCTCGGCCGCATCCGGATCCTGCCGCGTCCAACCTTCCAGCACGTGATCGGTTAAAAGCACGCGCCGCGTTTTCGCTTCTTCCCGGAGCAAAGCGGGGCGATACGTATACACCCGCTCGTGGAAAAAAGGTACCTGCAAAAATTCCAGCACTCTCGTTTCTTCCCACGTATACAGCTTGACCGGGCCGGGCAAACGCGCCACGGCTTCCGCCATCTGCACGACCGCCGGCATCTCTTCCGCCTGCCGCCGGACGGCTTGGGCACCGACCACGAGCTGGACACCGGCGACGGCAAGCGCCAGCACAGCAGCCGCCGTGCGTAGGTCCGCCCGCCGCAGCCGCCGGACATGCCCGAGCGCAACACACGCGCACGCGAACAACATCGCCAGCGCGACGGGGATGACGTGACGAGGCTTGTCGACATTTTGGCCGATCACGACCCAGACGGCGTAGCACGCAACCGCCGCCGCGGCGATCGCGGCGAACCGGCCTGCAGCCCGATCCGCAGACCGGTTCCCCGACATTCCCGGGCTTTCAGCCCGCATCGCCCGCCGCGCAAGAATGCCGATCGCCGCCGCGAACGCAAACCAGACGGACAGGAGCGACGCCAGAGCGGGCGACTGCGCGCCCAAGGCGGTCCACCCGACGCCGTACGCCGCGACCCGTACGATCCGTTCGACCGCCGGCACGTCCGAACCGACCGCCGTCTGCCCCCACTCAGTAAAATGCCCCGCCGTAAACGACCGCGCCAGCAGCCACAGTTCGCGCCAGCCGCCTTCCGCCGCCGCCAGCGCCGCGATCCAGACGCCCTGAAACGCCGCCGCCAGCGCCATCCCTCCGCACGCAAGCGCCGCCACCCGCACGAGCCGCCGGACGTCGCCCTGCACCGCCGCGATCCTCCGCCACCAGAGCGCCGCCAGCATCAGCCCGAACGGCCACCACGACAGCCGGACGCCCGTCAGTACCGAAAACGCAAACGACGCAACCGCCTCGTCCGAGAACCTCCGCGAAACCCACGCCCGTTTCACCGCCCAGGCGTACCACCAGAACACCGCCGCCGCCATGCCTTCCGACATGGGTTCCCCGGCCGTCCCCCACAAATACGGCGCCGACTGCACGAGCAACACGACGAACAGACTCGCTCCCGGACCGCACCACGTCCGCGCCAGCAAGTACATCGGAACGGCGGCCGCCATCGTCGTCAGCGCGTTCAACCGCGACAGAGCGACGACCGGATTTTCCACCCACCGGTGAACGAGCATCCCCGCCGCAATAAAATAAGGATACCCGGGAAAATGCGGCTGCATCGCCAGCATGTCGAACCGGTCGAGCGCCAGCGCGAAATCGACGGCGTCCCATGAACGCGGCCAGACCGGAACGTGCGCCCACCGCCACCACCAGACGAACGCAAGGCCCATCGCCCCGCATACGGCGAGCAGCCCATCAAGCGGACCGGTTTCACTTCGCAACACCCGCGAGAACCGAACAACCTCCTTCACCATCGCCCGCCTTCGTCACCGCCCGGAAACCGGCTCGTGCCCGACGCACCCGGCCGTCCGCCCGAAACGTCGAGCGTCCGCACCGGCAACGGCGTCGGGCAGCCCCGCGCCGCCCGCCGTTGCCTCACGGTCTGACGTTTCCGCGCCGCTGACCGTCCTCTTCACGGTCGCGCGGTCCGTCTTCTTCACGGTCGCCCCTGCCGCCGCTTTCCGCCGCGCGCGCAGCCTTCGCCACTCGCGCCAGATGGCGGGTAGCACCGCACGCAGGTATGCCGGGTACCGGATGAACGACCGCCCGCGCGTCCTCGGCCGGTATTCGATCGGTACTTCCGCCATCCGGAACCCCTGGCCGACGATGTTCATCGTCAGGACCTGCGCATAATTGTAATCATGCAAAATGTCCGCGCGCTCCAGCACTTCCCGCGAAAACGCCCGCATCCCCGACTGCCCGTCCGTCACCGGCACCCCGGTCAGCAACCGCACGAGCATCGTAAACGCGAAATTGCCGACGCGTCGCGACCACTTCATCCCGCGCACCTTGCCGCCCAAAAACCGCGAACCGACGACGTAATCCGCCTCGCCGCGCACGATCGGCCGCACGAGATCGGGAATGCGCGCCGGCGGGTACTCGTTGTCGGCGTCGATCATAACCGCGACGTCGGCGCCCATCCGCAGCGCCTCCGCCATTCCTGCACGCACCGCCGCGCCAAGTCCGCAAGGCCGTCCGAGCGACACGACGCGGTCTGCCCCCGCTTTCAACGCGCACGCAACCGTCGCGTCCGTCGAACCGTCGTCGATCACGAGCACGCGCACGTCCGCCCCGGGCATATCGCGCGGCACGGCGGCGACGACGTCGGCGACGTTGTCCTCCTCGTTCCGCGCAGGCAAAAACACGACCAGCCGATAACAGCCGTCCCGCCATTCTTTTTGATTTCCGGCCGCAAAACCCACATCGGCCCCCTCCCCCGAACTTCCCCGCGTCGTCTAAGTCGTTCTAAGCTTTACCGACCGGCTCCATCGCGTCGACTGCCGGTTTCACGCCTTCCTCCGCTTCCGCCAACGCTTCCCACAGTACCGGCCCGCGAGCGTGCGACGGATACGGCACGCCGAGCAGCCATGCGATCGTCGCCGCCAGCGACACGATGCTGTGGCGACGCTCCACGACCCGTCCGCGCGCGATCCCGCTGCCGCACATCCAGAACGGCACATACCGTTCCCCCTCGTCCAGATGGGCGTGGCCGCCGATGCCGTCCGACTGCCCGTGGTCGGCGCACACCACAAGCGCCGTCCGCTCCCACAGCCCGCGGCCGCGCAACCAGTCGACGAACGCGCCGATCAGCGCGTCGGCCTCCTCGATTTTCCGCACGTACGCGTCGCTGAACACGCCGAGACTGTGGCCGGTCTGGTCGGTCGCGATCAGTTGCACGACGAGCAAATCCGGACATTCTTCTTCCATGATCCGGATCGCCCGCTCCATAATGCGCCGGTCCGCCTCGTCGTTCGGCATGACCGCCGTCACGCTGTCCACGTCGTCGCCCATCGCATCGATCAGATGCGCGATGCCGAGCAGCCGCCCCTTTTTCCCGACTTTCCGCAGCGCGTCGAAGATCGTTTCCACCCGTACGCCGAGCCGCCACACCATGTTCGAGCGGATGCCGTGCTCTTCCGGATACGTGCCCGTCATCATCGACGAGAAACAGACGACCGTGCGCGCGGGATACACCGTCTCCATTCGAACGAACTCCGTCCCGTCGCGGCGCAGCACGTCCATGACCGGCGTATGCGCCTCGAAAAACCGGTCCTTGCGCATGCCGTCGATCACGACGACGACGACCCGGTCCGCGGGCGGTTCCGCCGGCGCCGGCGGCTCCCGGTCGCGCACATAGCCGCGGTATTGCGCCGGTTTCCAGTCGAATAGGCTGCGGTGCAGCCACCATGCGTAGACGGCCAGCCCCGCCGCAAAACCGACGGCCAAATACAGCTCGTCCGCCGGCCAGCCGCCCGACAACGCGTCCACACGCCGGAAATGGTCCCACCACGCCGTCAGCAGGAGAAGCTTCGGCAACTGCTCCTGCGCGTTGCCGCTCGTCGAATCGCTGTTTTTCAAAACAAGCTTCCAGAAATGCCGGAAATTCGTCCACGGCGTCCCGATCCGCAGCCGGTAATACAGCGTCCCCCACACGAACACCGTAAAAAAGAAATAGACCGCCGCGACGACCAGCCACAGCACCACGTCGACGCCCGGCCGAAGCAGCGCGAACGCGACGACGGGAAGCCACAAATAATTGCGCAAAAACAGCGGAAAATCAAACGTGTAAAAAACGACGAAAAGCGGCAGCGTCGCCGCCAACCCGACAGCCACCGCGCGGGCCGACGATCCGTCCGAAAAACCGCCGACCGCCACAAAATACGCGATCGCGACGCCGAGCGCCATCACCGGCGTGAACGGTTTTCCTTCATTTAAAACATTCCAGCAGCGCGCCAACACGATTTCCACGCGCGACGCCCGCTTGCCTGGATGTTCCAATCGCGTTGTCCGCACATCGACACCGTCCCGCTCAAATCGACTTCAACCGACGCCGCCGTTCTACGCGCCGTTTGACAAGCGACGTCGCCTTGCATTATAATCGAAAACGATTTTCACTGTCAATCCGCTTGACAATCGGTTTGATAATGATTATCATTGAATTCGAGAATGATTCTCAATCCGTAAATAAAGACATCCTGAGGGAGAGGAATGCTATTATGCGCAAAACGTTGTCACTGGCTCTGTCGCTCGTTTTGGCGGCGATCGCCGTCGCCGCGCCCGTTGCCGCCGACGACCCCGCCGGTTCCCCGGCGACTTCCGCGACCGATTCGTCGGCCGAACAGCGTTACGTATCCGAATACAACCGGCTGCTGCAACTTTTGAACGCGCAACCGGTCGACCTGAACCAGGTCAAGCAAACATACGAAACGTCGTTCCGTGCCGCCGTCAAGGCGCGCAAACCGCAGATCGATGAAGAAGTTTCGGTCGTGCTAAACGCCGGGCTGCAAGGTCAGGCGACGGCCGGGCAGGTCAAGCAGGCGCTCGACAAGGGGCTGCAATGGTTTTTCTACGAAGAAATCAATGCTCTGGTCGGTCAGGCCGCGACCGCGCTGCAAAACGGCGACACGGCAGCCGCGAAAACCGCGCTCGCCCGCGCCGAGACGCTGTTCGACGGCACGATCTACGTGACCGCCGGTAAACGCGACCAAAACTTCAGCACGCTGACGCAGAACGTCCTGAAAAACGTCGCGCTGCCCGGTCTGAAACAGGCGATCGACAAGCGCGACACGACCGAATTCGGTGTATTTCGGCAATACTTTCAAAAAACGATGATGAAAGTATTCGTACTCGGCACAATGCGTTACGGCGCTGTCGTCGAAACGGACTACAAGGCCGGCAACACCGACGCGGTCAAGGAACATATCGTGGAAGGCTACTTCTTCTTCATGCCGATTTACCAGTACTTCTCGACCGGTTCGGTCGAAGCGGCCGACGCGATTCGTGCCGCGTTCGGCAGCGGCGACGGATCGAAAGTAAAAAAAGCCGACATCGACCGTTGGCTGGCGCGCGCCATCGCCGGCAAAATCAATGCGTACGCGAACGCCACGCTGGATACCGACCTGGCCAAAGGCGACCTGAGCCGCGCCAAGATCCACGCCGCCGAAGGCAACGCCTTCCTGAGCCAGCTCGAAGTCATCGTGAAAGAGCGGCTCGGCGCACAAGCTTATGCCGAACTGGAGCAGCACGCCGAACAGTATTACGCGGCCGTCGCCGCCGCCGACGCCAAAGAAGCGCGGGCGCACGCCTATGCGATTTTGTCTCGCGTCGCCGACATCGCCGGCGTGCGGATGACGGTCGGCGCGGCGGGGCTGCGCGTCGACGGCAAGGACGTATCGTCGTCCGACATCGCGTCCTACGTCGATCCGACGTCCGGCCGCACGCTGGCGTCCGTCCGACTCGTGTCCGAAGCGCTCGGCGCCACGGTCGACTGGAACACCCAGGCCGGTCGGGTGACCGCGACGAAAAACGGCAAGACGGTCGCGTTTTCCATCGGCAGCCGCGACATCATCGTCGACGGCAAAAAGCTGGAAAACGTCTCGCTCGACCAGCCGCCCGTCGTCCGCGACAACCGGCTTTATATCCCGCTGCGTGCGCTGGCCGAGCAGCTCGACGGCAAAGTATTCTGGCACGACGGCAACATCGTGATTCATTATTGAGCCGCGGTTTCGCGGACAGTCGAAGGATGGAAGCAACCACATGAGAAAAACTGCTTTCTCTCTTATCATGGTCGTCCTGGCGGCGTCGTTCATCGTCGCTGCCCCCTCCCCAGCGGGCGCCTACTCTTACGGCGATCCCGACAAAGAGGACGTCGCCGAAACGTACAAACTGATCGAGGCGGAACTCGCCGAAAACGACTGGGACGCCGCTCTGGCCGCCTACCAGGTGCGTCGCGCGGAGATCGAGTCGCATTTCGGCAAAGACGTGGCGTTGACGCTCGACGCCAATTTCCGCGACAAAAACAAGGCGCTCGTTTTGCAAAACTACAGATACATCCTGTACATGAACCTTGACCGCCGGTTCACGTACGCGGAACAAAATATAAACAATTACGCTCAAGCATCATTGTTGCTCGCGAAAGCAAAAGGGACATTCGACGTGCTTAAACCTTATCTAGAAATCCGCATTCCTAACCAAATCCAAGAAATTCGAGATCATTTTGATAAAGCATACGAATCATTGGGTAATCCTGGGTTATTCAATTTGGGCAAAAAACCAGTTGACGTCGAGGCGTACCGCCGACACACATCGGCCATTTTGACGACGCTTAAGCCGCTGTTCGCCTACACGCCGGCGACCGGCGCTGCCGGCGCGTCGCCGGGCCGGGCCGCTTCGCCTGCCCCGTCGTCGACTCCTGCGCCGTCGGCTCGTCCGACGGCCGCAGGATCGCCGTCTTCGCCGAACGACGCTTCGCCGACGTCCCCGGCTTCGGCCGCCGACGCCGCGTCGCCTTCGCCCGGCTCCGGCGCGACCCCGTCGCCCGCGGCGGCCGTCGCTTCCCCGGACGCCGCCGCATTGGGCACCGGCAGCGCGGAAGCGCCGCCAGAGCCGTCGCAGAAAGCGCCTGAACCGGGCGTTTCCGCCGAACACGCGCCGATGCAGCGCACCGACCGTACCAATCCGTTCGTCACGGCCGGCGCCATCGTCGGCCTGTTGCTCGTCGCAAGCGGGGTCGTCTGGTGGACCAAACGTCAGGCAAAGGGGTAATCCGCGTGGATCTGCAGGCTTTCATCATTACGTTCCGCGAAGCGCTCGAAGCGCTGCTCATCGTCGGCGTCATCGTCGCCTACCTGACCAAAATGAACCACGCCCACTGGAACAAGTGGGTGTGGTTCGGCGCGTTTCTCGCGCTCGTATCCAGCTTCGGCGCGGCGTTTCTGTTCCAGGTCGTGCTGACCGGGTACGAAATGATGGGCAGCCAGAATTACTTGCGCTTTTCCATCATGCTCGCTTCATGCGCTCTCCTGACGCACATGATTCTGTTCATGGCGAAACAGAACGCCGCCTTCCAGGAGCGCGTCGAGGCGAAAGTCGGCGCCATCCTGACCGCCGGCAGCATCGCCAACCTGATCGTTCATTCTTACCTGGTCGTATTGCGCGAAGGCGTGGAAACCGTCTTTTTCTTCGCCGCGATCAGCGGCGGCGACATCCAGAAGGCGCTGACGAGCTGGGGCGCGCTGCTCGGCCTGATCGCCGCGGGCGTGCTGGCGTGGTACTTTTTCCGCGGAGCGCGACGAATTTCACTCTCCGCCTTTTTCCGCGCGACGACGGTGTTGCTCGTGCTGATCGCCGCCGGGCTGCTCGTGCAGGGCATCGGCGTCATGCAGGACATGAAACTGATCGGCAGCCTGTACCGGACGCCGGGCGGGGAAATCGGGGAAATCTACAACATCACCTGGCTCATGCCGGAACATCCGCAGGACGAAATCCACTACATCCGCGACACCGGCGAAAAGCCGCTGATCAGCGGACAAGTCGGCATTTTCTTCAAGGCGTTTCTCGGGTATACGCAGGCCCCGTCGCTGGAGGAATTTGCCGCATACTGGCTTTACTTGTTGACGATGTACGTTTTGCTGACGAGACGGCCGAAAGAGGCCGGACGGCTTGCCGAACCGACCGAAGCCGCCCGCCCGGTCGCGCAGGCAGTCGTCGGCCGGACGACCGCCGCCTCGACCGCGACTTCGACGTCCCAGAAAGCTGCGGCGTCCGCAACGGCAGCGCAGGACAACCCACGAGCATCCGCCTGGAGCTAAGTGAGATAAATTTGCTTGATCACTTCCTCGATCCGGATGTTGCCCACGTTGATGTCCCGAACCGGCAACCGGTCGAGAACCCGGCCCAACTCCCGGCGGATGTCGCCCGTTTCGTCCATCGCGAACTCGATCGTCGCCGCGAGCGGAGTGAACTCCCGGACGTCGAAGCCGTCAAGGTCGCTCTTTGCCACGGGCCGGTCGAAATGAATTTCGACGATTTTCTTGTTGGAAAAGTATGCGCGAAGTTTGTCCAGCGTATCGTCGAACACGACGACGCCCTTGTTAATAATCGTCACTTTCTCACATAAATCTTCCAGATCACTTAAATCATGTGTGGTTAGGATAAACGTCGTCTGTTTGTCGCGGTTGACGTGCTTGATGAAATTCCGGATCGATTCTTTCGAGACGACGTCCAGCCCGATCGTCGGCTCGTCCAGAAAAATGAGCGGCGGCTCGTGCAGCATCGCGCAGACGAGCTCGCATTTCATCCGTTCGCCGAGCGACAGTTGGCGCACCGGCTTCTGCATCACTTCCCCTATGCCAAGGAGATGGCTGAAATAATCGAGCCGCTCGCGATACGCCGAAGTCGGGATCTTGTACATTTCCTTCTGCAAGGCGAACGTATCGACGGCGGGCAAATCCCACCACAGTTGCGACTTTTGGCCGAATACGACGCCGAGCCGGCGAACGTACTTTTCCCGTTCTTTCCACGGCACCATCCCCATGACCTGGACTTCGCCGGAAGACGGATGCAGAACGCCTGCTAAAATTTTAATCGTCGTCGATTTTCCCGCGCCGTTCGGACCGATCAGGCCCCGGATTTCCCCCCGGTTGACCTGCAAATCGATCCGGTCGACGGCCGTCACCGTTTTGTACTCGCGATGAAACACGGACTTCAGACTGGCCCAAAAACCTTCCGTGCGGTGATGGACCTTATAGATTTTGCTCACCTTCCGCATCCGGATCATCGGCTCGTCCATGTCAACCTCCTGCGCTTGTATAGCGGTCAAGCAGCACATTCCAGATCCGGTTGGCGACCAGCAGCGCCGCCGCGCCGGCGACGACGGCGGCGATCATGGCCGCGTCCAGCCGATTCAGCAACGTTTGGGCGGGAAAATAAACCCAGACAGCAAACGGCAACACAAAACGGAACACCGCCCCGACCGCCTTCGGATAAATGCTGATTGGATAATCGGAAAACGACACCGCCCGCTCGAACAGCTCCCCCAGTCGCCCCATCTGGACGACGACCACCAGAACGCCGCAAAACAGCATGAGCAGCGCCGCGTACAAACCAATCCCGGCGAGCAGAAACGCGAGCAATAGCGGCAGCATCCACCAATGCCATTCCACTCCCAGCCGGACGAACGCGACGGCTGCGACGACCGCGCCCGCCAATGTCGGCGCCAGGCCGTTCAGTTGAAACCCGCCGGTCAGCAAAACGCCGGCCGGAGGATACGGCTTGACGAGCAGCCGGTCGAACTCGCCCATCCTGACGAGCGTCACGGTCTGCTGCAACACTTTGCCGAACAGCATCGTCCGCATTCCGTTCCAGAACAAAAGCATGCCCTGGAACAAAACAAGTTGCGGCACCGTCCAGCCCGGATAGCCGTTCGTCGCCGAGAAAACGAGATACTGGGCGACCGGCGCCACACCCGAATACAAAAGCGAAATCAGCATGCCGACGACAAAATTGAAACGGTACGCCATATTGCGCGAGATGTCCAGCTTGCAGTGCCAGACAAACAGACGAACCAATCCGGGCAAAGCCGCCAATCCTTTCATCCGTTACCCTCCAGCCGCGCAAAACCGGCGGGCAAAATACGCCCAAACGACGCGATTGACCACAAACAGCAACGCAATCCAGCCGATTTGTGCCGACACGGTGTGAAGAAGCGGCATAACGCCCGCCGTTTCCGGCTTGTTCAGGAAAAATTGCAGCGGCTCATAGAAAACATATTGGAACGGGAGAAAATCGGCGACGCGCCGCACCGCCTCCGGCATGAAGTCCATCGGCACCGCGGCTCCGCCGAGCAAACCGAGCGTGATGTTTTTGACGTCGTCGACGGCCCGGTTGTCTTTCAGCACAAACGCAGTCAGCCCGACGATAAAATTGAGCTGGAACATCAGCACGAACGCCAACACGGCCGTGGCGACAAACTTCAAAAACGAGGCGAACGTCAGGAAATCGGGAAAATAAATGAGCGAATACACGAACAGCGTCGGCAAAAACTCGACCGCCACGCCGATCACCCGGCTGGCCGCGGCATGGGCGAACTCGAAAAGGTAAATGTGCAGCGGCCGTAAAAAATCCATCGTCAGCTCCCCGCTCAAAATGCGCTGCGAAAGCCGCATGGCGGTAAACGTGTAAATGAACACGTAGATAAACGGCACCGAGGCGTAATACCAGATCATCTGCGACAACGAGTATCCCCTGATCACGTCGGTCCCGGTGTGAGCGTAGATCCGCTCGAACAACATTGCGTTGACGATCAGCACGACCGGAAAACTGATCAGCGACAGGGCAAACGAAGCGCGATACTGAAAAAACACACGCACGTTCATTTCAAGCGCCTTGAAAAAGGATTTCAGCATAGAGCCGCCACTTCCCGAACAGACGTTTCGCACTATGGTACTTTAGGCCGTTTATTTTTAATACCCGAAAATGTTTAGGTCTTACTTTAAAAAGTTTAGATGCTCAAGCGGGAGAATTAACGCCGTCCCACAACACCATCCTGTCGCAAACGCTGAACCCCGTCTCGCCGTCTCACTGGGCCTTCTTCCAATTATCGAACGCCCTTGTTCGCTGCGGGCGCGAAGGGCCCGATTCATCCATTCGTCGACGACGGGGTTCGCGCAAAAAACCCGTCCTGCCGCCGGGTCGAGCGACATGGACGGGTTCGCTTGTCTGCCATCGGCTTCCCGATAGTGGATAATGGAGGCGAGGGGAATCGAACCCCTGTCCGGAGACATCGCCACACCGGCGTCTACGGGTGTAGTCGCGGTATTCGTCTCGCCTTCGGGACGCCCCGCGACGGGCTTCCCTTCAGGCCAGCCCGATTGTCTTCTTCCGTCGGCCTCGGGCGGCGGCCGGACGGCGTAGCCCACTCGGTTGAGCCCCTATCCCCTCACATGGGCGATGAGGGGTAGAAGCCTGGCGGCTGCGTGATCAGGCAGCCAGAGCCAGTTGAGCGTTTTGCTTGTTGCCACTTAAATTTGGCCCCGCGGTGTTGAAGTGGACGCGGCCCCACTACCCGCGGCCCGTGCTCGAACTGCCCCCGTCGAAACCAAACGCCCCCTCGTCGAAATTCTCATGCGACCGCCTTTCGGACGCATCTTTCTAGCATTTATTATATGACAAGCAAAAAGCGAAAACAACGGCGAACGGCCGAAACTTTCATCCATTGCCTGCATCCTGAGGCTTGAGCTGCGCCCAATAAGCCACCGTCTTTCACCGCATGAACTTCTGTTTCTCCCGCAGCGCCCGGCGAATGTCGCGTTCGGCGTCGCGGCGCGCTTCGGCCTCGCGTTTGTCGTACAGTTTTTTACCTTTGGCCAGACCGATCAGCATCTTGGCGTAGCCGTTGCGAAGGTACACTTTCAGCGGGACGATCGTGTAGCCCTGCTGTTTGGACAGGCCGAGCAGTTTATGGATTTCGGCTTTTTTCAACAAAAGTTTGCGCACGCGGCGCGGATCGTGGTTATACCGGTTGCCCTGTTCGTACGGGCTGATGTGCATGTTGTGCACGAAGATCTCGCCGTTTCGGATCAAGGCGAAACTATCGTTGATGTTCGCCTTGCCGGCCCTCAGCGATTTGATTTCGGTCCCGGTCAGGACGATGCCCGCCTCGTACGTGTCCTCGATATAGTAGTCGTGCGAGGCCTTGCGGTTCTGAACGAGCACTTTGCCGTCGTCGGCGCGTTTCGTCATTCGAAATTTCACCTCCCGGACGACCCGGTCGGCTTGCGGCTTCAGCCGATTTTCTGCTTCTGTTCGGACCGCCGGGATCGTCATTTTATCAGGGTTTTGCGGCAAATGCAAGCGGGATTTTTTCGAAGTATCGCTATTTCCGCCGCCTGCTCTTGCCGCCGGACCGGCGGCCGACGCGACCGGAGCCGCCGCGGCCGTCGCGATCTGTCCGCTCTTCGCGCTCGTTCTTTGCGCGGCCGTGACCTTTGCGCGCGAGGCCGCTTCCACGCCCGCGGCCCCCCGCGCTTCCGGCGCTTTTTTTGCGCCCTTCGTTTTCACGCCCGGAGCGCCCTCGTCTCGGCCGCGTGTCGACCAGCTCGAAATCGACGGTGTATTCCTCCGCGTCGACGCGAACGACGCGGACGCGCACCTCGTCGCCGATGCGGAAGACGCGCCCGGTCCGCTCGCCGATCAGCGCATGGTGCGTCTCATGATAGTGATAATAATCATCCGCCAAGCTGCTCAACCTGACAAGTCCCTCGACCGTGTTGGAGAGCTCGACGAACATGCCGAAACTCGTCACGCCGGAAATGATGCCGTCGAATTCCTCGCCGATTTTGTCCTTCATGAACTCGGCTTTTTTCATCTTCTCGACTTCGCGTTCGGCATCGACGGCGACGCGCTCACGCTCGGACGACTGCGCGGCGATGTCGGGCAAACGCTCCGCCCACCGCTCAAGCCGCTCCGGCGGAAGCGAGCCGAACCGCAATACTTCGCGTACGATCCGGTGCACGATCAGGTCGGGGTAGCGGCGGATCGGCGACGTGAAATGCGTGTAAAACTCGGCGGCGAGCCCGAAATGGCCGAGGCTTTCCGCCTCGTACCGCGCGAGCTTCATGGAGCGCAAGAGGACGGTGCTGATCAAGTTTTCCTCTTTCGTGCCGCGGATTTGTTCGAGGATCGCCTGCAGCGCGCGCGGATGGACAGATCCTGCCTTGCCGCGCACGGTGTAGCCGAAATTGGCGACGAACTGAGCGAACAGACGCATTTTCTCCGGGTCGGGCTCTTCGTGGACGCGATAGATGAACGGAATTTTCATCCAAAAAATATGTTCCGCCACCGTCTCGTTCGCCGCCAGCATAAATTCCTCGATGATCCGCTCGGCGATCGTCCGCTCGCGTTGGACGACGTCGACCGTCCTTCCCTGTTCGTCGACGACGATTTTCGCCTCGGCGATGTCGAAATCGATGGCGCCGCGCCGCATCCGCCGCTCGCGCAATTTGAGCGCGAGTTCTTCCATCAGCCGGAATTCGTCGGCGAGTTCGGCGTAACGTGCGGTCGTCTCCGCGTCGCGGTCGACCAGGATTTTGCGCACGTCGGTATACGTCGCCCGACGCCGACTGCGGATGACGCTCGGGTACAGCTCGTAGCCGACGCGCCGTCCGTCCGCGTCGAACGCCATTTCGCACGTCAGCGTCAGCCGATCGACGGCGGGATTGAGGCTGCAGATGCCGTTCGACAGCCGCGGCGGCAACATCGGAATGACGCGGTCGGCCAGGTAGACGCTGCAGCCGCGCTCGTACGCCTCGCGGTCGAGCGCCGAATCCTCGCGAACATAGTAGGAGACGTCGGCGATCGAGACGTACAGCCGGTATCCGCCTTCCGGCAGCCGCTCGACGCAGACGGCGTCGTCGAGGTCTTTGGCGTCCTCGCCGTCGATCGTCACGATCGGTTTGTCGCGAAGATCGCGCCTGCCGACCAGTTCCTCCGGCGATACGGCGTCCGGAACCGCTTCGGCCTCCGCCATCGCTTCCTCCGAAAACGCCTCCGGCAGCCGGTACTTGCGCACGACCGCCAACACGTCGACGCCGGGATCGTCGCGACGGCCGAGAATTTCCACGACCTCGCCGCGCGCGGTCCTCCGCCGGTCGGGGTAGTCGACGATGCGTACGACGACTTTATGCCCGTCTTCCGCGCCGCCGTTCGACGCTTGCGGCACGAAGACGTCGTCGATGCCGAGCCGGCGCTCGTCGGGGATGACGAACCCGTAGCCGTCGAACTTGCGGAACGTGCCGACGAGCCGATCGTGTTTGCGCTCCAGCACGCGCACGACCTGGCCTTCCGGCCTGCCGTCGGCGAATCCGCGTTTCAGCAACCGCACCATGACGCGGTCGCCGTGCATCGCGCCGTTTAAGTCGCCGGCATGCACGAACACTTCGGCGCCGCCGCCGTCCGGCGTCACGAAACCGAACCCTTTGGACGTGATCTGCAAAACACCGCGCGCCATGTTCATCCGCTCGGGAACGCCGTAGCGGCCGGCGCGCGTGCGGTAAATGTCGCCGCGAGCCTCCAGTTCATGGAGCAGCCGTGCCAACTCACCGCCGTCTTCCGCCCCGCACCCGAAATGCAGGGCGAGCTCGTCCGCCGTCATCGGGCGGTAAGCCCGTTCCCGCATAAATTCCAGCAATTCCCGCTCCGTCAAACCGGTTCTCGCCTCCTTGTACGATCCCTCGCAAATAAAAAACAGCAGGCCGCCCTGCTGTTCGTCCGCAAGCGTCGTTTTCCGATTTTCGCCTTTCGTCCGCGCGGTTTTCGCGTCATTTCACGAAATAGCCGACGAGCAGCGCCAAAATGAAAAACGTCGCGGCAAATCCCATCGTCAGCCGTTGCAAAAACAGGTCGAGCCCACGCGCTTTCTGCCGGCCGAACAGATGCTCCGCGCCGCCGGTAATTGCGCCCGACAGCCCGGCGCTTTTGCCGCGCTGCAGCAGCACGGTGGAAATCAGCCCGAGCGACACGATGACGAGCAGCACTTTCAACGCCGTAACCATGTTCTCCGTCTCCCTTTTCAAAACGCTGTAAGTCATTATACCACAAGCGAGCGCAAATATTCAAAACCGATTTTCGCGCTTTCCAGCGGCGGACGGCGGCATACGTCCTGTTCGACAACGAGCGCGCGTACGCCGATGTCGGAAGCCGCTGCGACGATCGTCCGCCAGTCGATCGTGCCGGAACCGGGTTCGGCGAACGAGCCGTCTTCGGCCATGTCCTTGACGTGGACGAGCGCCGTTCGCCCCGCGTACCGCCGCAACGTTTCGAGCGGATCGAGACCCGCCTTTTTCACCCAGTACAGGTCGAGCTCAAGCGCCATCAAGCCAGCCGGCAAGGCGTCGCACAGCCGGTCCAGCGCGAACCGCCCGTCTTCCGTTCGCCGCCATTCGAACGCGTGATTGTGATAGGCGAATGAAAGACCGGAAGCCTTGCATTTTTCGCCGATACAGGCGAACGTATCCGCCAGCCGGCCGAATGCCGCGTCGTCGCCGGTAAGCGTTGCTTCCGGAACAGACGGACAGACGACATACGCCGCGCCGATCTCCGCCGCATATTCGATCTGTCGATCCGTGTCGGCTTCCAGCTCGGCCAGGCGGACATGGGTTGCGACCGCCCGCAGGTCGAGCTCGTCGAGCTGCTTCCGCAGCTCGGTCGCCGACAGGCCGCCGTATCCGGCGAACTCGACGGCGCGGTAGCCGATGTCCGCGACTTTCCGCAGCGCCCCGCAAAAATCGCGGGCCACCTCCTCGCGAATCGTATAAAGCTGAAGGGCGATCGTCACCGCACGCTTCATTCCCGCAAGCCTCCTGTCGTCAGTTGCGCTCGTGCCGTTGCCGTTTCCGTCCGCCCCATCCGCCGAAAAAATGGCCGACCGCCGACCTCGCGCACAGAAGCGAAAAGGCGGTAAACCCGAACCCCCACCATGCGGCGGAAATGCCGGTCCGCTCGGCTAAAATCGCGGCGTCGCCCGCTTTTTCCGGTTCGGTCAGCGCGACGATCCATACCGTGGCCGCGCTCGACACCGATTCTTCCAACGACAGAAACGCGACGAACAGCAAATACAGCCGGGCCGGCCATCCGCCGACCGCCAAGGCGAGCGCCGTCAGGCCGCTGAAACCCGCCGTCCACAGCATGCCGTACGGATTGCGCACGAACACCGTGAGGCAGACGACGGCGACGGACAGCATCGCCGCCAGCGCCTGCCGCTCCAGCCCGCGCCGCCGCGCCCAGAACAGATAGACGGAAAACAGCGACGCCGTCGCATAGCCGGCCAGCGCGACGGCGACGCCGCCGTACACGCCGCCGACCGTCGAACGCGTGACCCCGCTGTGGTCAACGAACAGCGCGATCTCGTGCACCTCGCCGCGGAACAGCAGCGTGACGACCGCGTGGCCAAACTCGTGCACGAGCGTGTTGACGTTGCGGAAATAAGGCGAAAAGGGAAGCCATCGGGTCAGCACCGCCGAACCGATCAGGCACGCGATCGTCAGCAGCCATTTCCCCATCGGGCTCCCCTCCCCGCGCCGGATGCGGCCGTTTTAGGCTGATGCTGGCGCCGCACTCTCTCCCACGCGATCGACGCCGCCGCGCTTTCACCCACGAAACGCCTTTAGATTGTAAAACGCCTCGCGCCCGGCGTATTTCGCCGCCGCACCGAGCCGGTCCTCGATGCGCAGGAGCTGGTTGTACTTGGCGACGCGGTCGGTCCGCGAGGGCGCGCCGGTCTTGATCTGCGCGGCGTTGACGGCGACCGCAATGTCGGCGATCGTGCTGTCTTCGCTTTCGCCGGAGCGGTGCGAGACGACCGCGGTGTAGCCGGCGCGTTTCGCCATTTCGATCGCGTCGAACGTCTCGGTCAGCGTGCCGATCTGGTTGACCTTGACGAGAATCGAGTTGGCGACGCCGCGGGCGATGCCGTCGGCCAGCCGCTTCGTATTCGTGACGAACAGGTCGTCGCCGACGAGCTGGACGTTGCCGCCGAGCCGGTCGGTGAGCAGCTTCCATCCGTCCCAGTCGTCCTCCGCGCAGCCGTCCTCGATCGACAGAATCGGATACTGATTCACCCAAGACGCGAGCAGCTCGACGAACTGCTCGGACGTAAACGACCGGCCTTCGCCTTCGAGATGGTACCGCCCGTCGCGGAACAATTCCGTCGAGGCGACGTCCAAGCCGAGCCAGACGTCGGCGCCGGGCTTGTAGCCGGCCCGCTCGACCGCCGCGAGAATCGTCTGGATCGCTTCCTCGTTCGACCGCAGGTTCGGCGCGAAGCCGCCTTCGTCGCCGACGGCAGTGTTCAGGCCTTTTTCCTTGAGCACGGCCTTCAGGTTGTGGAAAATTTCCGCGCCCCAGCGCAGCGCCTCGCGGAACGTCGGCGCGCCGACCGGCAACACCATGAATTCCTGGATGTCGACGTTGTTGTCGGCATGCGCCCCGCCGTTCAAAATGTTCATCATCGGCACGGGCAGCGTTTTGGCGTTGAAGCCGCCGAGATAGGCGAAAAGCGGCAAGTCGAGCGCCTCAGCGGCCGCCCGGGCGACGGCGAGCGACACCGCAAGCACGGCGTTGGCGCCGAGCCGGCTCTTGTTCGGCGTTCCGTCGAGTTCGAGCAGTTTGCGGTCGACGGCGACCTGCTCCAGCGCGTCGAGGCCGATCAGCTCCGGCGCGATGACGTCGTTGACGTTGGCGACCGCCTTCAGCACGCCTTTGCCGAGATAGCGGGACTTGTCGCCGTCGCGCAGTTCGATCGCCTCGTGCGCGCCCGTCGACGCGCCCGACGGCACGATCGCCCGGCCGACGTGGCCGGTCTCCAGCGTCACTTCGACCTCGACGGTCGGGTTGCCGCGCGAATCGAGCACCTCGCGGGCGTATACGTCGGCAATGACGGTCATCCGGACAACCTCCTCCTCCGTATTCCGCATCCAAAGTTCCGAGCTCGTCATCTTTCGATCAGCGATTGCCCAGTCATGTCGTCGGGCTTCGGCAGTCCGAGCAGTTCAAGTACGGTCGGCGCGATGTCGGCGAGAATGCCGCCGTCCCTTAAGCGCAGCCCCGGCCGCGTCACGATGAACGGAACGGGATTCGTCGTGTGCGCCGTATGCGGCTGGCCGTCGTCGGTCGTCACGATGTCGGCGTTGCCGTGGTCGGCGGTGATGACGGCCAGTCCCCCTTTGGCCAGCACCGCCTCGACGACCCGGCCGAGACACTCGTCCGTCGCCTCGACCGCGCGGATCGTCGGCTCCAGCTTGCCGGAATGGCCGACCATATCCGGATTGGCGAAATTGAGCACGATGAAATCGTGGCGGTCGGCGGCGATTTCTTGCACGCAGGCGTCCGCCACCTCATACGCGCTCATCTCCGGTTTCAGATCGTACGTCGCCACTTTCGGCGAATGGATGAGGATGCGCGTTTCGCCGGGCAGCTCGACGTCGCGCCCGCCGCTAAAAAAGTAGGTGACGTGCGGATATTTTTCCGTCTCGGCGATGCGCAGCTGCTTCAGGCCGTGCTGCGCGACGACCTCGCCGAGCGTGTTGTCGAGATTTTTCGGACGATAGGCGACGTATCCGCCGACCGTCTCGCTGAACAGCGTCATACAGACGAAGTAGACGTTTTCCGGGTGACGGTCGCCGCGGTCGAACCCCCGAAAATCTCGGTTCGTGAACGCCTGCGACAGCTGGATCGCGCGGTCCGGCCGGAAATTGAAGAAAACGACCGCGTCGTTCGATTCGACCAGTCCGACCGGACGGTCGTGTTCGTCGACGATGACCGTCGGCATGACGAATTCGTCGAAAACGGACTTGCGGTACGAATCGACGACCGCCTCGACCGGATCGCGATATTTCGGCCCTTCGCCGTAAACGATGGCGCGATAGGCCTTCTCGGTGCGCTCCCACCGTTTGTCGCGGTCCATGGCGTAATAGCGCCCCTGCACCGTGGCGATCCGGCCGACACCGGTTTTACGGATATGCTCCTGCAATTGCTCGATGTAGTCTTTGGCGCTGTCCGGCGCCACGTCGCGGCCGTCGAGAAACGCGTGGATGAACACGCGGTCGAACCGCTCGCGCGCGCAAAGTTCGAGCAGTGCGAACAGGTGGTCGATGTGGCTGTGGACGCCGCCGTCGGAGACGAGTCCGAACAGGTGCAGCTTCGTGCCGTTGTCGCGCGCGTGGCGGACGGCGCCGAGCAACGTTTCGTTTCGGAAAAAGTCTCCTTCCCGGATCGATTTATGGATGCGCGTCAAATCCTGATACACGATCCGGCCGGCGCCGATATTGAGATGGCCGACCTCGGAGTTGCCCATCTGGCCTTCCGGCAGGCCGACCGCTTCGCCGAACGCTGTCAGCGTCGTGTGCGGATAGGTCGACCAGTAGCGGTCGAAGTTCGGCTTGCGCGCCTGGGCGATCGCGTTGCCGTGCGTTTCGGCGCGCAGGGCGAATCCGTCGAGAATGATCAGCGCGACGGGTTTCGGTCGGTTGGACGTCATGTCACCGCGCTCCTTCTACGAGATGGACGAACGACTCGGGATCGAGGCTCGCCCCGCCGACGAGCGCGCCGTCGATGTGCGGCTGGCACATGAAGTCGCGGATGTTGTCCGGCTTGACGCTGCCGCCGTACTGGATGCGGATACGTTCCGCCGCGGGCAGCCCGAACCGCTCGGCGATCACGCCGCGGATGAAGCCGATGACGTCGTTCGCGTCTTCGGCCGTCGCGTTGCGGCCGGTGCCGATCGCCCAGACCGGCTCGTAGGCGACGACGAGCCCGGCGACTTCTTCCGCGGTCAGCCCGGCCAGTGCCGCTTCCGTCTGGGTGCGGCATACGTCTTTCGTGCGGCCGGCTTCCCGTTCCTCCAGCTTTTCGCCGACGCAGACGATCGGCACGAGGCCGTGGCGCAGCGCGGCGCGCACCTTGCGCCCGACCGTCTCGTCGGTTTCGCCGAAATATTGGCGCCGTTCGGAATGGCCGACGATCACGTAGCGGACGCCAAGGTCGCGCAGCATCGCGCCGCTGATTTCGCCGGTGTAGGCGCCGCTGTCTTCCCAGTGCAGGTTTTGCGCGCCGATCTGCAGCCTCGTTCCTCGCACGGCGTCGGCGAGCGCCGCCAGCGCCGTAAACGGCGCGCACAGCACGGCCTCGACGCCGGCGATGTCCGCGCGGTTGCCGACCTGCGCGACGAACGCCGCCGCTTCCTTCACCGTTTTGTGCATTTTCCAGTTGCCCGCGATGATCGGGACGCGAACGGTCACGGTCGTTCCCCCTTACCCATGATGCGCGGCTTACCGGTCGTTCAGCACAGCGACGCCGGGAAGGACTTTTCCTTCCATGAATTCCAGAGAAGCGCCGCCGCCGGTCGAAATGTGGTCCATTTTGTCCGCCAGGCCGAATTTCTGCACCGCCGCCGCCGAATCGCCGCCGCCGACGATCGTGTAGGCGGACGACTCCGCGCACGCCTCCGCGATCGCCCGCGTCCCGTGGGCAAACGGCTCCATCTCGAACACGCCGAGCGGGCCGTTCCAGACGACGAGCCGCGACCGACGCACGACGTCGGCGTAAATTTCCCGCGTTTTCGGCCCGATGTCAACGCCTTCCCAATCCGGCGGGATGCGGTCGGCCGGAACGACCTGCGTGCGCGCGTCCGGGCGGAAATCGTCGGCAACGACGACGTCTTCCGGCATCAGGAAGTTGACGCCCTTGGCCTTGGCTTTTTCGATGAACGCGCGGGCGAATTCGATGCGGCTTTCGTCGAGCAGCGACTTGCCGATCTCGAAACCGCGCGCTTTTAAGAACGTGTAGGCCATGCCGCCGCCGATGAGAATATTGTCCGCGATGTTCAGCAAATTGTCCAGCACGCCGATTTTGTCCTTGACCTTGGCGCCGCCGACGATCGCCGTAAACGGCCGGTCGGGATCGGACAGCGCCTTGCCGAGCACGGACAGTTCCTTTTCCATCAGCAGTCCGGAGACGGCCGGCAAATGATGCGCGATCCCCTCCGTCGACGCATGCGCGCGATGGGCCGCGCCGAACGCGTCGTTGACGAAAATGTCGGCCAGTTCCGCAAACGCCTTCGCCAGCGCCGGATCGTTCTCTTCTTCGCCGGGATGGAAACGGACGTTTTCAAGCAGCAGCACGTCGCCGTCGGCCATCGTCGCGATTTTGGCGCGGACGGCGTCGCCGACGGATTCGTCGAGCTTGACGACCGGCTTGCCGAGCAGTTCGGCGAGGCGCTCAGCGACCGGCGTCAGCCGGAGTTCGTCGACGACGCGGCCTTTCGGCCGGCCGAGGTGGCTGGCGAGAATGACGCGGGCGCCGCGCTCGACCAGGTAGCGGATCGTCGGCAGCGACTCGCGGATGCGCGTGTCGTCGGTGATGCGGCCGTTTTCGAGCGGAACGTTGAAATCGACGCGGACGAACGCCCGCTTGCCTTTCCAGTCGGCGACGTCGCGGATGCTTTTTTTGTTGAAACCGGTGCTCATGCCGGTCGCGCCTCCCCGCTCACAGCCCCTTGCTCGCCATGTATGCCGCCAGGTCGACGACGCGGTTCGAATAGCCCCATTCGTTGTCGTACCACGCGACGACTTTGACGAGGTTGCCGCCGACGACCATCGTCGACAGCGCGTCGATCGTCGACGAGGCGGGATCGCCCAGATAGTCGCGCGAAACGAGCGGCTCCTCGGAATAATTCATGATCCCCTTCAGCGGGCCTTCGGCCGCCTCTTTCAGCGCCGCGTTGACTTCCTCGACCGTCGTTTCGCGGGCGAGCTCGGCGACAAGGTCGGTGACGGAGACGTTCGGCGTCGGCACACGGAACGCCATGCCGTTCAGCTTGCCCTTGAGCTCCGGCAACACCAGCGCGACCGCCTTGGCGGCGCCGGTCGTCGACGGGATGATGTTTTCCGCGGCGGCGCGGGCGCGGCGCAGGTCCTTGTGCGGCAAGTCGAGCACCTGCTGGTCGTTCGTGTACGAATGGACCGTCGTCATGAGCCCTTTGACGATGCCGAACTTTTCGTGCAGCACTTTGGCCATCGGCGCAAGACAGTTGGTCGTGCAGGAAGCGTTCGAGACGATCGTATGTTTCGCCGGGTCGTATTTGTCGTGGTTGACGCCCATGACGATCGTGATGTCTTCGCCGGTCGCCGGCGCGGAGATGATGACTTTCTTCGCGCCGCCCTTCAGATGCAGTTCGGCTTTTTCGCGGGCGGTGAACAGGCCGGTCGACTCGACGACGATGTCGACGCCGTATTCCGCCCACGGCAGCGCGCCGGGGTCGCGCTCGGCAAATACTTTGATGCGCCGGCCGTTGACGATGAGCTCGTCTTCCGTCGCCTCGACCGTCGCGTTCAGACGGCCGTGGGTCGAGTCGTACTTGAGCAAGTGGGCGAGCGTCTTCGTGTTGGTCAAGTCGTTGACCGCCACGACTTCGACGTCCGTGCGGCCGAGCGCCGCTCGGAACACGTTGCGGCCGATGCGGCCGAAACCGTTGATGCCGATTTTCACTGCCATGTTCGAACCATTCCTTTCCTGAAATTTATGATTTTTACTTTGTTTCCTCCGTGAGAATTGCACGTGCGGCCGCCTCGTCGATGACGAGTACGTGGCTGTAGCCCGAGCGCATGACCGCGTCGATCGCCGGGGCTTTGCCGGAACCGCCGGCGATCGCGATGACCGTCGCGGCGCCGGGCAAATCTTCCAGGCGGATGCCGACGGTCGGCGTCTTGTGCACGACCCGACCGTCCGCGTCGAAAAAGTAACCGAACGCCTCGCCGCGCGCACCGCTTCGTCGCAGCGCCTCGACGGTCGCTGCGTCGAGCCCGCGGCGACGCGCCATCTCGAACGCCTCGCCGATGCCGTGAACGATGATTCGCGCGCTGCGGATCGTGGCGACGACGTCGCGGATGGACGGATCCTGCATCAGCGACTGATACGCTTCCTCGCCGAGATGGTCCGGCACGTGCAGCAACCGGTACTGCGCTCCGGTCCGTTTCGCCATCGCTGACGCGATCGTGCCGGCCTGGAGCTCGACGCTCTCGCCGAGCCCGCCGCGTGCCGGAACGAAGAGGCAATCCTTCAGGGATGCGGTAGCGGTCAACTGTTCCGCGACGACGGCCATCGTCGAGCCGCCGCCGACCGCGATGACGGAACCTTTGGCCGCGTATTTCCTGAGGACGGACGCGCCGGCGCGCCCGAGGTCGAACTTGGCGGCGTCCGATGCCTGCGCGTCGCCGGGAACGACGACCGCCCGACGAAGACCATATCTCTGTTTCAGGCGGTCCTCAAGATCGGCAAGGCCGAACAGTTCCCGGACGACCGGTTCGAGATCGTCGAGCAACCCCGCCCCTTCGTCGGTTAGCGAAATACCGGCCGGGCCGACGCGCAGCAACCCCTGCTGGCGCAAAAACTCAACTTCCGCGCGCAGAACGCGCTCCGTCATCTTGAGCGAAGCGGCGAGCGAGCGGCGGCCGATCGTTCCGGCCGACCGGACTTGCCGCAAGATCGCGTGCCGTTTGCGCAGTACGTCGTCCAGGTCCGGAAACAGGCGTTTTTGCAGGTCGAGCAGGCGCCTCATCCGCGTTCTCACTCCGTCGTTCTGCCGTTATTCGGCTTGATGACCCTCTGCGGAAACGACGACCTGGACGAAAAACGTCCCACATCTCGAATCTGAGTCCCGCCTCCTCTTATTTTACGCCGCCGGAAGCGGCGGTGCAAGTACGCTTCTTAATTTTGCCCTTCCGGACCGTATGGACCAACGTCAAACCACGTCAAGCCGGCAGGGCCTTGATTTTTTGCGCCCCCATCGCTATAATAGGTCTTGCTTCTCCGATACAGGCACCCGTGGTCTAAAGGACATGACGCAGGCCTCCGGAGCCTGAGATCGAGGTTCGATTCCTTGCGGGTGCGTCGGTTGGCGGCGAGGTAGCGCAGATGATGGATAGATGCGGTCCGTTGCTCGATGCGAGCGGCGGACCGATCGTTTTGCCGCGGTTTGACCTTCTTTGACTTTTTGCGACGAATCGGTTATGATGGTGTCGAACCGCAGAAAATTCAAACGCCGAAGGAGGAATACCTATGGGACGGATCGACCGGACGCCTTCCCTTTACATTCCGATGGTCGTCGAACAGGAAGCGCGCGGCGAGCGCGTTTACGATATTTATTCCCGGCTGCTGCGGGACCGAATCATTTTCCTCGGGACGCCGATCAACGACGCCGTGGCCAACACGGTGATCGCGCAAATGCTCTTTCTGGCGGCGCAGGATCCGGAGAAAGACATTCATCTCTACATCAACAGTCCCGGCGGCTCGATCACGGCCGGGATGGCGATCTACGACACGATGCAGTTCATCAAGCCGGACGTGTCGACGATCTGCATCGGTCTGGCGGCATCGATGGGCGCCTTCCTGCTGGCCGCCGGCGCCAAAGGCAAACGGTTTGCGCTGCCGAACAGCGAAGTGATGATCCATCAGCCGATCGGCGGCGCGGAAGGCCAGGCCACGGACATCGAAATCCGGGCGCGGCGCATTCTGCGCATGCGCGACCGGCTGAACCGGATTTTGGCCGAGCGCACCGGCCAGCCGCTGGAGAAAATCGAGCGCGACACCGACCGCGATTATTTTATGACGGCCGAGGAAGCGCTCGAATACGGCATCATCGACAAGGTGATCGAACCGGGCCGATAAGGAAAGAAGAGCGGTCCTCCGCGCAAGCGCACATGCGCCGGCGGGGGGCCGCCCGGATTATGGTTCTAAAGCGGCGGGCTGCAACAGACTGACGTCGAAATGACGTTTAACGGCCTCGAGAACTTGGACGGGGTCGGACAGATCGACCTGGAGCAGATCGGCATATTTTTCCCGAGTCGTCGTCGCGGAACCCATGGTGCTGTAAGTGCCTGAGGTCGAATCGGTTATTTGGTACGTCTCGAATTCGATCTGATTGATCTGCGGCAACCTTTCGAAAATGACGACCGATGCCCGGATCAGATCTCTCCGGATCTCTTGAGGATTGTAAAAAGAAAGTCCAACAAGGACTTTATCTAAAGACGGGAATCTAATTTTTCCCACTTTTGAACCGATAGTATCCGCCAATAGGTGACCAACGCCCGACATAGCTTCTCCGGACCAATAAAGATGACCGTCATTCGGGTCAATGGAGGTATAGTACGTCTTCTTCTTCGCTAATTCACGCATTTTAAATTCGTTTTCGCGAATCTTTTGTTTCTCAGGAGGCAATTCCTTTGGTTTGGGCGGTGTCTTCTCTAAATTTTTCATGTCCTCTAATTCAACAGGCGTCCATCCGGCATGATCTCGCTCGTTTGGAGGAACCGAATTTTTTTCGATGAAATCTGATGCACTCACTGCAATTCCTGAAAATAAAAGGGTAAATAAAGCAACAACACAAATGATTTTCACTTTCTTATTTCCTTTCATATTCTTCTCCTCCTTCAATGTAGGCAAGATATATTCTATATTCACCGTTCTCCAGTAAGATCCCCATCTGCCCAATACTCCGGTCTGGGTATTATTCGAAAGATAGGGTATGGAAAACCCACTGCGAGACTCGGAATATCGGCAGTCGCATACGCGCCACCAAGAAAAGGGCACCCTCGAGGATTTAGGGTACATTCATTTTACGCTAAAACTACTCAATCCTACAGAATCCTATCCTAAATAAATACAATAAAAAAAGCGCGGCCCCGCTTCGCCGGGTCGGGCGCAAACAGACCGCGCGTGACAGACGACCGTTCATTTCCGCCGCCAAAACGTCGTACAATCCTTCTTGTCCTCTATGTTAAACCGAATGATTTTTTCCAGCAACGCGTAGTCGACCGGTTTCTCCCACGGCAACCGGATCAACATTTTGGTGAGCTCGTAACCGCTTCGCCGGATGTCGTCGGAGAAACGGCGAAGCGCCTTTTCCTCGGGAGCGACGGCCAAATGATGCCTGGCGACGCTGAATCCGACGATAAACGTCCCGTGATCCGTAAACATCGGCTGGTTCCACGCGATGCGCGGCTCCAGATTCGGGAACGTGTCCGTCACCCAGAGCAAAACTTCTTCCGTCCGCGCGCGATGTTGCGGGTTTTCGATCCTGTCCAAAAAAGGAGTCAAGACGTCCAGCTTTGAGGCCATCCTTTGAAACCCGCCCCTTTCGGAATCACGCGCGCGCCGACTCCCTCAAAAAGCCTTCGACACCGGCAAACGGTACGCCGTGCGGACGATCGTCCGCGCGCACGTTTCACCCGCGTTCGTCCGTCGGCACGAAAATCAGATCGACGGGAAACGCCGACGCCGCCGGCGGCGAAAATTCGATGCGCACTTCCGCTTCGTTCCCGCTCGTCCGGTGCAGCACCAGCAAGCCTTCAAACGCGCCGAGCACGCCGGATTCCGGAACCATGACCGGACGGCCGTCGATCTTCATCGGCCCTGCAAACCCGCCGCCGCGCGCCAGAAACAGAATCGTCGCCTTGCGCGGTTTTTTCAGGACGATTTCGTACGTCACGCCGTAGTTGCCGAAATTGCGCGTCGTCTCCCCGCGCATCGGGTCGAACCCGGAGACGAACTCGTCCGTTTTCCCGTCGCCGATCGTCAGTACGGACGGCTCGGCGAACGACGACGCGTCGACTTCCCACCGCAGATGCGACACAGGAAACGTCCCGCGGATGTTGCCCTCGAACGGCAGCGGCTCAAGCGCCGCCAACGCGGAAGCAAGATCTTTCGGCAGAGGACCAGCGTCCAGCGCGGCGAACGTGAACGTCACTTCACCGTCGGTCTCGACGTCATAGATCGCGTTAAAACCCTGGCCAGGAAGCGCCTCGGCCATCCGGCGATAGACGACGGCACCGCGCGGAGGCACCGTCAGCGTCTCGTCGACGGGGTCGTTGAACAGAAAATCGACGGTCGCCTGGTACCCGATCAAATGCGCGTAGACGGACGGATATACTTCGCCGGAACGCGTCGTGCGGACGGACACCTCCCGGTCCGTCCGGTTTTCGGCGACGATGACGAATTGCACCGTTTTGTCGGTGCCGTTGACGTGAGAGGCGTAGAGTCTCGCCTTCCCGTTCACGGTGTCGCGATACAACACGCCGGTGCGCTCGAACGTCTCCGGGCTGTCGCTGACGAGCAGCGCGCGGCCGGCGACGGCCTCCGCCTTTTTCGGCAACGGCGGCAGGTCGAAAAACCGACGTCCGTACAGTGTTTTCCAGTCCGTGCGGATGACCGAACCGATCGGGTTCATGTAGACGCGGTATTCGAACTCGTCGCGAAAATACGGTTCAGCCGTCACCTCGATCTCGCGCGTGAACACGTCGCTGACGTTGCCGTTGCGATCGGTCACCTGCAAAGAAACGGCATATCGTCCCGGGCGGAAAAACGCTTCCTGACGGCCGGTCCATTGGCGGGACACAAGACCTTCGGCGTCGGGATCGTAGCTGAAATCGTAGTAGCGGACCGGTTCGCCGAGGCGATAGACGCGCTTGTCCGTCGTAAATTTGGCAACCGGCCGGGAATTGCCGTTTCGGCCGACGACGCCCGGTATCGGCGGAACGTATACGACGCGCACGCGACCGTATTCGGCTTCATACGCGTAAGAAGCGCCGAGACCGTCCATCAGCCACGTCAGCCGGACAAGCAGCCGTCCGGTCGGCGCGACCGCCGCGACGTCGTCGAACGGCAGCTGGACGTCGTTTTGTCGGACGGTGCGGTCCGCAAGGCCGATCCGTACAACCCCCGAAGGCATGTCGATCATCACCGCGTTGTCCGCCGCCGACCATTCCACCCGAAAACCCATCGCGTCGCCCAGCGGCTTAGCCGGCACGAACATCCGGCCGCCCAGTACGACCGCCGGAGTATCGAGCTCGACGACGCGCCGGTTGACGATCATTTGCGTGCGGTCGGGATAAAGCAACACTTCCTTGGTCGTCGCCGAGGCGGCGTGCGAAACGCCGGACGTCGCACCATACGGCAGAAGCAAGACGCACGCCAGAACCGCAACAACGAAACTCCAGACCCGCCGCCCCGCTCCGCGATTCACGTTTACCTTCGTCTCTTTCATTCCCGGTTTCTCCCCCGCTCCTCTTCCGTCGATCGCGTACATACGCCGACTCCTGAAACGTCAACCCCGCCTTCCGAAGGCGGGGTTACGGCGTTTCGAGTTCTTCTTTGCTGACCAGGGACACTAAAGCGTTTACAGCTTGCTCGGCGTCGGAACCTTCGGCGCTGATATAAACCTCGGTACCCGAACTGATCGCCAGGCTCATGATGCCCATGATGCTTTTCGCGTTGACTTTCTTGTCGCCTTTTTCGACATAAATTTCGGAGGAGTATTTGTTCGCCTCCTGCACGAACAAGGCGGCCGGCCGCGCGTGCAGCCCCGTTTTCAGCCTCACCACTACCGGGCGTCTCGTCATGTGTGTCGATTACCCCCATTTCGATGAATGGCCGAATGTCTCCAAGACATTATATCATCTTTCCCGGTTTTCTGTCACGAATTCCGCAACTTTTCCGCCAGTTCGTCGAGCTTGCGCAGCCGATGGTTGACGCCCGACTTGCTGACGCCGCCGGCGAGCAGCTCGCCGACTTCCTTCAGGTTCATGTCGGGATGCTGCAGCCGGATGCGGGCGACCTCCCGCAGTTTTTCCGGCAGGTTATCCAACCCGATCGTGCTGTCGAGAAAACGGATGTTGTCGATTTGCCGCATCGCCGCGCCGATCGTTTTGTTCAGGTTGGCGGTCTCGCAGTTGACGATCCGGTTGACGGAATTGCGCATGTCTTTCATGATGCGGACGTCTTCGAACTTCAGCAACGCCCCGTGCGCACCGATCAGGTTGAGAAATTCGATGATTTTTTCTCCTTCTTTCAGATAAAGGATATACCCCTTCTTCCGCTCGAGCACGCGGGCGTTGAGCCGAAACCGGTTGGCCAGCCGGCACAAGTCGCGGCAATGGTCTTCGTACATCGTCGCGATTTCCAGATGGTACGACGAACTTTCCGGACTGTTGACCGATCCCCCGGCTAGAAACGCGCCGCGCAGGTATGCCCGGCGGCAACACGCTTTCCGGATCAGGCCGCGGTCGATGCCCGGCACGAACGCGAATGACCCGTCCGCGATCCTCAGCTCGTTCAGCACTTCCTGCACCTTGTCGGACAGCCGGACGACATAGACGTTGTTTTTTTTCAGACGGGTTTTTTTCATGATGACGACTTCCGGCCTCACGTCCGCGAACAGTTTGCGCATCAGCGTATAAATCCGGCGGGCGATGGCGGCGTTTTCCGTGGAGACGTCCAACACGACGCCGAGCTGAGACAAATGGACCGTGCCGTTCATGCGGATGAGCGCGGCGAGTTCGGCCCGGTCGCAATGCGGATCGCGGTTTTCGATCAACGTCAGCTCTTTCTTGGTCAGGGCCGCGAACGACATCCAGCGTTCACTCCTCGACGGGGCCTTGCGGTCCGACATGTCGGCCGACAAGCCGCAAAATATGCAAAGCGAGTTTCGTCGCGTCGTGACGCAGATAAGTTCCGGGAAGAATCAAGTCGTCCGCCACGACGCGGTAGCCGAGCCGTTCGAGTTCGCCGACGTCCGGCCGGACGGCCTGAGCACCCTGCGCCGCATACCGTTCCGCGACGTCGTCGGGAATATCGCCGATGTTGACGATCACCCAGTCGAACAGCCTGCCGCCGACATGCGCGGCGACCGCTTTCAGATGATCGCCGGCGGAATACCCATCGGTTTCGCCCGGTTGGGTCATCACGTTGCAGACAAAGATTTTGACGGCGCGCGAACGTGCGATCGATTCGGCGATGCGCGGCACAAGCAGGTTGGGCATGATGCTGGTGTAGAGACTGCCTGGTCCGACGACGACGGCGTCGGCTTGCAGGATTGCCTCGACCGCTTCATCCAGAGGCGCTGCGTCGGCTGGCTCGATGAACACGCGTCGAATGCGGCCCCCCGCGTTCGGAATGCGCGACTCGCCGGTAACGATTCTGCCGTCTTCCAATTCGGCGCCGAGCACGATTGCCTGGCCGGACGCCGGGAGAACACGGCCCTTGACGGCGAGCACCCGGCTTAATTCCCGGACGCCGCTGACGAAATCGCCCGTAATCTCCTTCAGCGCGGCCAGAATCAGATTGCCCAGACTGTGGCCGGCAAGACCCGTCCCGTTCTGAAAACGATGCTCCAACAATCGCGACAAAAGCGGCTCCGCCGTCGCCAGCGCCGTGATCACGTTGCGGACGTCGCCCGGCGGCGGCATGTCGAGTTCCGCCCGCAACCGCCCGGAGCTTCCGCCGTCGTCCGCCACCGTCACGATTGCCGTCAGGTCGAGCGGCAGTTTCTTCAACCCTCTCAACATGACGGACAGGCCGGTTCCCCCGCCGATCGCAACCACTTTCGGATCGCGCGGCCCGACGGGCGAACGCTCCCGGCCGGCTGCAGCCGTCGTTTCCAACGCTTCTTCGCCTCCCCCGAATCGTCCGAAATCGCCGCCGGCGTTTGATGCGCCCGGCGCGCCGGACGCGTTTTCAGTCGCGGTCCGCGTCGCGGTGGCTGACGCGCACGAGCTCGGTTTCCCCGGACCCGAGCGTTTTGCCCAAATATTCCGCGATCGCCACCGACCGATGCTTGCCGCCCGTACACCCGATGCCGATGACGACTTGACTTTTACCTTCTCGGACGTAATGGGGAATTAAAAATTGTATAAAATCTACTAATTTAACCAAAAATTCTTTTGTCTCCGGCCATTTCATTACATATTCGTATACTTCCGGGTCCTGACCGGTGCGCAGCCGCAAATGCTCTACATAGTGGGGATTCGGCAAAAACCGGACGTCAAAAATAAGGTCGGCGTCGATCGGAACGCCGTATTTGAAGCCGAACGACAGCACGTTGAGAGCGATGCGATACCGCTGCGCCGGCGAGAAACGGGCGGCTAGCCGCGCTTTCAGTTCGGCCGGCTTCAGCCGGCTCGTGTCGATCACCTGGGTGGCCATGCCTTTGATGTCTTCCAGAAGCCGCCTTTCAAGCCGAATGCCCTCCAGCGGCGGTCCTTCCGGCGCCAGCGGGTGCCTGCGTCTGCTTTCCTTGTACCGCTGCACGAGCTGGTCGTCCGTCGCGTCCAGGAACAAAATCTCATACCGCACGGTATGATGTTCCCGTAAGACGCGCAACGCGTCGGACAATGCGCGGAAAAACTCGCGGCCCCGCATGTCGATGACGACGGCGACCTTGGCGATTTTGCCTTCGGATTGCTCCATCAGCTCCGCGAACTTGGGAAGAAGGACGGGGGGAAGGTTGTCGACGCAAAAATAGCCGAGATCCTCGAGACAATGCATCGCGATCGTCTTGCCCGCGCCGGACATGCCGGTTATGATGACGAGTTCGGACCAGGCCGACCGTTCTTCCATCGTTCACCACCCTTTCAGCCCGACCGAAAAAGCCGGGCCGAAGCGCCTCAGCGACGCAACAGAAGCCCGGCCGCGCCGATGACGCCGGCGTCGTTGCCGTGCAGCGCGGCGACGACGTCGACGCCTTCGCTCGCCGCGGCGGGCGCGCATCGCAGAAACGACTCCCGGACCTGCGCGATAAAAAACTCGCCGGCTTTCGAAACGCCGCCGCCGACGATAAACCGCCGCGGGTTGACGATCACCGCGACCGTCGCCATCGACTTACCGAGATAAAGCGCCGCTCGAGCGACGATACGCCGTGCGACCTCGTCACCGGCCTTGGCTGCGTCGAACACGTCTTTCGCCGAAATCCGCTCGAGCGACGAAAGCGAAGTTTCCGAACCGCGCTCCAGCGCGTCGCGGGCCATCCGGACGATGCCGGTCGCCGACGAAACGGTTTCGAGGCAACCTTTCTGACCGCAGTTGCACTGTACGGCCTCGAGGTCGGGCACGACCCGCATATGGCCGAACTCGCCCGCCATGCCGTTAAAACCTTCGATCAATCTGCCGCCGACAACGATGCCGCCGCCGACGCCGGTGCCGAGTGTATAGCAGACGACGTCGGATATTCCTGCGCCTGCGCCGCTCCACGCCTCGCCTAACGCCGCAACGTTGGCGTCGTTGTTGATGACGACGGGAACGCCGAGCCGCCGTCTCAACTCGGCGGCGACCGGCACGTCGCGCCAACCGAGATTCACCGACCATTTGACGTAGCCGTTCGGAATGTCGAGAAAACCGGGAATTCCTGCGCCGACGCCGGCGACCCGGTCCCAGCCGGCTCCGGACGCGTTGGCCGCGTTGCGGACGGCTTCCGCGATCCGGTCGAGCACCGTCTCCACGCCGTCCGCAATGCCGGTCGGGCGCTCGTCCTTATACAGCAACCGACCTTCACCGTCGCAGACGCCGACTTTCAGCGCGGTGCCCCCCAAATCAACCCCTACGTAAACTTCCCGTGTCATGCGTCGCTCCCGACCTTTCGAACGCATTCAGCCGTGCGCCGACCGGCTTTCCAGGTAACGTTCGCAGTCGATGGCCGCCATGCAGCCGCTTCCGGCCGCCGTGATCGCCTGTCGATAGCGGGCATCCTGGACATCGCCGCAGGCGAAGACGCCCGGCACGCTCGTCTCGCTCGTTCCCGGCTTCACCTTGATGTAGCCGTGGTCGTCCATCTCGAGCTGCCCCTTCAGAAAGCCCGTGTTAGGCGTATGGCCGATCGCGACGAACACACCGTCGGTTTCGATCGTTTCGATCGCACCGGTGGCGTTGTGGCGCACTTTGAGCGCGCGAACCCCGCGTTCATCGGCGACGATCTCAAGCGGCGTCCGGTTCATACTCCAGACGATTTTCGGGTTGGCGCGCGCGCGGTCCTGCATGATTTTCGACGCCCTGAGCTCGTCGCGGCGATGGACGACGCGCACTTCTTGAGCGAATTTCGTGAGAAAAATCGCTTCTTCCATCGCCGAATCGCCGCCGCCGACGACCACGATCTTTTTGCCCCGGAAAAAAAATCCGTCGCACGTCGCGCACGTGCTGACGCCGCGGCCGATATTCTCCCGTTCGCCCGGAATGCCGAGCAACCTGGCCGACGCGCCGGTCGCCACAACTAACGTTTCCGTTCTCACTTCGCCGAGGCCGTCGACGTTCAGCCGAAACGGCCGAACGGATAGGTCGACGGACTCGACCCATCCGCGGACGATTTCCGCCCCGAACCGCTCTGCCTGCCGCCGCATCCGGTCCATCAGCTCCGGACCGAGAATGCCTTCGGGAAACCCCGGGAAATTCTCGACTTCCGTCGTCAGCGTCAGCTGTCCGCCCGGTTCCGGTCCTTCGATGACGAGCGGCCGGAGATTGGCACGCGCCAGATAGATCGCCGCCGTCAGGCCGGCCGGTCCGGTGCCGACGACAACCGTGCGGTATGTCATCGCCGATCCTCCTCGAAAAGTCCGCGTCCGCGCAGCGACAGACCGCATGCCTTGCCGATCAGGCGGACGAAGCGGCCGACGCTCGCAGCGGGCACGCCATAAATTTCCGCCACGTCGCGGTATGTCGCAGGAAGTCTGTGCAATTTGGCCGTCCAGTATTCGAGAGCCGCCGCCCATGCGTCCGGTTTCGATATTTTCGGAACGTCGGGATAGACGGCGGACAAAAACCCGATCCACAGCTTCGCCATCTCGTCGCGTTGCGCCGGGCCGTACCGCGCCCGCATCCGGAAATCGGCCAGCTCGAGAACCGCCTGCCAGTCGTTCAGCCAAACCGGCAACCGGCCGATCGCCGTACACCGCGACGTCAGCGTCTGGGCGGTCAGCACCTCGAGCGGCAGGTGATAATGGTACTTGAGAAAAGGCGGCAAATCGATCGACGGATCGGCCAACGCCTTCAAATAAAATCGCGTCGTTTCCGCATCCGGATCGAGTTCCGCCGCTTTCCGCCAATACCGCTTCGCCTCCGCTCGCCTGCCAGTATTGTAGGCGGAAACGGCAGTGTAATGCAACAGGCATGGATCGTTTGCCATGCCTTCCCGCCGCAGCAATCGGCGAAACAGACCGTACGCCGCCTCGTGCTCGCCGAGAATGCCGAACGTCGACGCCAGCTTGAACAGCTGGTCCTCGCGGAAAGGCACAACTCTGCGCAGCGCGCCGAGCAAGCGGTCCAGCGACTTGCGTTTGCCCTGCGTAAAGAAAAACACCGCAAGATTGCACAACGCGTGAAGATTGCCCGGATCCCGCTTGAGCACCTCACGCGCGACGCGCTCGGCCTCCCGAAACCGCCCCATCGAGTAGTAAGCCATCGCCAGGTTGTTGCGAGCCGGGAGAAATTCCGGCTTTTTGCGGACGAGTCGCCTCAGCAGCCGGACGGCCTCCTCGTAACGCCCGTCGTCGAGCAGCGACTGCGCGCGTACATGGTCGGAGTCCTCTCCCGGCCCGGAACCGCGTACAGGCGCCGGAAAACCGGATCGCCTAGCGCGCAGGCCGATCCATTCCATGATTTCGGACACCTCGTCGGCGAACCGCCCCTCGGCGTCGGTCTCCAGATAGCGCATGAGCGCCCACTCTGCGCCTTCAAGGTCTTCCATGCAGACGAAATTGTATGTCATATATAAATAACATTCCGTCATCGACGGATCGATGCGTTCTACAAGGTGTTTTAAAATTTGGTTTGATTCCTCATAATTTCCCATCTCATATAATATTTCTGCTTCCTTGCACCAAAACATCGCGTTTTTCGGATCCCGCTCCCGCGCGCGGGCGATTTCCTTCAGCGCCCGACGGTACAGGCCGAGCTCAAAAAAGCGGACGGCCCGCTCGAAAAAAAAGCCGGGATCCCGCGCAAGCGGCACGACGTTCGATTTTCCGGCGCGCTCCCGGCGCCCCCGTTCGCCCAATCGGCACACCCCCGAGCGTTTTCAGTATATCAGACCCCGCCGTATTTGAACAGCGTGCTGAGGCTTCCCCCTTCCATGATGATGCGGATCGCCTCGGAAAAAAGCGGTGCGACGGAAAGCACGCGGAATCGCGGGGAAGGTTCGCGGGGCAACGCGATCGAGTCGGTGATGACGACCTCGCGGATGTTCGGGTGATCCAGCCGCCGCATTGCCTCCCCGGAAAAGACCGGGTGCGTCGCGCAGACGAACGCGTCGCGGGCGCCGCGCTCTTTCAGCCCTTCGACGACGTTGATGATCGTCGTACCGGTGTCGATCAGGTCCTCGATGACGACCGGCGTTCTCCCTTCGACTTCGCCGATGATGTGCGTGATGACCGCCTGGTTGTGCGCCGGCCGCTTCTTGATCATGATGGCGAAGGGCGCGTTCAGAATGTTCGCCATTTTTTCCGCCGTCGTCGCGCGGCCCGCGTCCGGTGAGACGACGATCGGGTCTTCCAATCTCTTTTGCCGGATGTAGTCGCTGATCAGATCGAGCGCCGTCAAATGGTCGACCGGGATGTTGAAAAAGCCCTGAATCGCCGGCGCGTGCAGATCGAGCGTCATGATCCGGCTCGCTCCCGCCGTCGTCAGCAGATCGGCGACCAGCTTCGCCGAAATCGGCTCGCGCGGTGCGCTCTTACGCTCCTGCCGCGAATAGCCGTAATACGGGACGATCAAGTTGATCGTCCGCGCCGACGCCCGTTTCGCAGCGTCGATCATGACGAGCAGCTCGACCAAATGCTCGTTGATCGGATGAGAAAACGTCTGGACTAAAAACACGTCGCAGTTGCGGATCGTTTCCTCGTAAAGGCAATAAATTTCGCCGCTTTTAAACCGCGACAGCTTGATTTTGCCGAGCGGTTGGCCGAGCTCTCGGCAAATCGCCTCGGCCAACTTCGGATTCGACGAACCGGAAAAAATTTTGAGCCGGCTGCCCATCAGCCCCCGCACCTTCCCTGTCCCAACTTTCCGAACAGTCTCCGGTTTCATTATACCTTTGAGCCGGACGCGTTCTCAATCGGACGGGCCGGCGTGCCGACGCGCAAGCTCCCGCATTACGTCGTCCAGACTGAGTTTCCGTTCTCGCAAAAGCACGAGCAAGTGAAACAAGAGGTCGGCGACTTCCCAGCGGAGTTCGTCGCGGCTGCCGTTTTTGGCCGCGATCAGCACTTCCGCCGATTCCTCGCCGACTTTTTTCAAGATTTTGTCCAGGCCCGACCGGAACAAATACGTCGTGTAGGAGCCTTCCGGGCGTTCCGCTTCCCGGGCGGCGATCAGGCCCTCTAGAACGGACAGGATGCGGAACCGATCGCGGACGGACTGCGCGTCCCGCCCTTTCGCGGCGGAATCCACCTCGGCGCACGTCCCGGAGCCCAGTTCGACGCCCGTCTCGGAAGAACCCTCCTTTTTTTCCCACATCGGCGCAAAACAGCTGTACGAACCGGTATGGCACGCTGGCCCCGCCGGAACCGCCCGAACGAGCAGCGCGTCGCCGTCACAGTCGAGCGCGACCGACCGCACTTTCAGCACGTTACCCGACGTTTCGCCCTTGCGCCAGAGACGCCCGCGCGACCGACTGTAAAACCACGCCTCGCCGGTATCGAGCGTCAGCCTGAGCGCTTCGGCGTTCATGTAGGCGATCATCAGCACGTCTTTGCCGACGTCGTCTTGGACGATCGCCGGCACGAGGCCGCGTTCGTCCCACCGAATGTCACCGATCCACGATTCTTCTTTCGCCGTCATCGGACGACGACCCCCTTTTCGCGCAACAGACGCTTGACGTCCGCGACCGCGATCTCGCGATAGTGAAACACGCTCGCCGCCAGGGCGGCGTCCGCGTCCGCTTCCAGGAACACTTCGGCGAAATGTTCCGGCGCGCCGGCGCCGCCGGAGGCGATGACGGGAATGCCGACCGCCGCAACGACCGCTTTCGTCAGCGGCAGGTCGAACCCGTCTTTCGTGCCGTCGGCGTCCATGCTGGTCAGCAAAATTTCGCCGGCACCCAGCCGCTCCGCCTCTTGCGCCCACGCGATCGCGCGCAGTCCAGTCGGTCGCCTGCCGCCGTGCGTATAAACTTCCCATTCTCCCCATGCGGGGTTGAATTTGGCGTCGATGGCGACGACGATACATTGCGAACCGAACCGTTCCGCGCCTTCGGCGATCAGCTTGGGCCGAAGCACCGCGGCGGTATTGACGGCGATTTTGTCCGCGCCTGCGCGTAGCAGCCGTTTCATGTCGTCGACGCTCGCGATGCCGCCGCCGACCGTGAACGGAATCGTTACTTCCTCCGCCGTCCTTCGCACGACGTCGACCATCGTCGCGCGTCCTTCCGCGGAAGCGGAAATATCGAGAAACACGAGTTCGTCCGCGCCTTCGCGGTCGTAGAGTGCCGCCAGCTCCACCGGATCGCCGGCGTCGCGCAGGTCGACGAAACGGACGCCTTTGACGACGCGGCCGTCCTTGACGTCAAGACACGGAATGATGCGTTTGGCCAGCATGGCGCACCGCCCCACACGTCAGTCGTTCGCGGCGCGGTCCAGCGCCGCCAGCGCCTCGCGCAGGGTGAATGCCCCGGCGTACAGCGCCTTGCCGACGATCACGCCGACGACGCCGTCGCGTTCGCGTTCTTTCAGCCGGATCAGGTCGGCGAGGTCCGCGACGCCGCCGGACGCCACGACGGGACGGCCGGACGCCCGCGCCACCCGGACGGCCGCTTCGACGTTCGGACCTTTCATCGTGCCGTCGCGCCCAATGTCGGTAACGACGAACACGGCGACGCCGCAGTCGGCCAATTCCTTGGCCACGTCTTCGGCCCGGGCGCCGGTCGTCTCGAGCCATCCGCGGACGGCGACGTTTCCGTCCCGCGCGTCGAGTCCGACCGCAACCCGATCGCCGTACGAGGACACCGCCCGCCGGACGAGGTCCGGATCCTCGATCGCCTTCGTCCCGAGCACGACGCGCGCGACGCCTCCTTTCAGCATCCGCTCGATGTCGGCCTCCGTGCGGACCCCGCCGCCGGCCTGCACAGGCACGCCGGCTTCGGCCGCGATGCGGGCGATCAGCTCCGCGTGGACCGGCCGGCCTTCTTTCGCGCCGTCGAGATCGACGACGTGCAGCCATGTCGCGCCCTGCCGCACCCACTCGAGCGCCGCCTCGACCGGATCGTCGTAATAGACCGTCTCGCGGCCGTAATCGCCCTGCGTCAAACGAACACAGCGGCCGCCGCGAATGTCGATCGCCGGATAAATCGTAAACGCCATCAATCTTTCACCCTGTTAAACGAAGAAAATTGGCGAGCAACGCGATGCCGACGGCGCCGCTTTTTTCAGGATGAAACTGCATGCCGAACACGTTGCCTCGCCCGACGACGGCTGCCACCGGCCCGCCGTAATCCGTCGTCGCCAGCAGGTCGTCCCGGCAACCGACACAAGCGTGATACGAGTGCACGAAATAGACGTAACCGCCCGAAAAGCCGGCGAACAGAGGGTGGTCCGGCCGTTCGAGGCAGAGCTCGTTCCAGCCCATATGGGGCACCTTGAGACCGGCGTCGAAGCGGACGACTCGACCCGGCAACAGGCCGAGCCCCTCGTGCCGGCCGAACTCTTCGCTTTCCTCGAACAAAAGCTGCATGCCGAGACAAATGCCGAGAAGCGGCCTACCGGACGCGGCAAAACCGATCACCGCGCGATCAAGCCCCGACGCCCTCAGCTCGCGCATCGCGTCACCGAACGCGCCGACGCCCGGCAGGACGGCCGCCGAACACGACGCCAGTTTCGCGGCGTCGGCGGTTACGACGGCTTCGTAGCCGAGCCGCTCGATCGCCTTGCGGACGCTGTGCAGGTTGCCCATGCCGTAATCGACGATGCCGATCAAACGGTCATAGCACCCCTTTCGTCGAGGGAACCCCTTGAACGCGCGGATCGACCGCCGTCGCCTCGTCGAGCGCGCGCGCAGCCGCCTTGAACACGGCCTCGACGAGATGATGGCTGTTTCGGCCGTAGCGCGCGACGACGTGCAACGCCACGCGGGCCTCCAGCGCAAACTTCCACCAAAACTCGCGCACCGACTCGACCGACATCGTCCCGATCCGTTCGGACGGCGTCCGGACGCGGTATTCGAAATGCGGCCGATCGCCGATGTCGACGGCGACTTCGACCAGCGACTCGTCCATCGGCACGAGCGCATGGCCGTACCGGCGAATGCCGCGCTTGTCGCCGAGCGCCTCCCGAAACGCCCGGCCGAGACAAATGCCGACGTCCTCGACGGTATGGTGATCGTCGACGTGAACGTCGCCCGTCGCTTCGACGGTTACGTCGAACAAGCCATGGCGGGCGAACAACTCCAGCATGTGGTCGAAGAACGCCACGCCCGTCTTGATGTTCGCCGTGCCCGAACCGTCCAGAACGACCGCAACGCGCACGTCCGTCTCGTTCGTCCTGCGCGCGACCTCCGCCCGACGCGGACACGCGCCCTCCTGTTTACCGCCGTTCATCGTCCGCCGCTCCTCCCCTTATCACCGGCCGCAAAACGCGTCTCGACCGCGAGCGCGTGCGCCTCAAGCCCTTCCGTGCGCGCCAATACGGCGACGTCGCCGGCACAGGCGCGCAACGCCGCAGCGCCGTAAAAGACGACACTCGTTTTTTTTAGAAAATCGTCGACGCCGAGTGGCGACGAAAACCGCGCCGTTCCGCCGGTCGGCAAAACATGGTTCGGACCGGCGTAATAGTCGCCGACAGGTTCCGGGCTGTACGGTCCGAGAAACACCGCGCCCGCGTTCTCGATCCGCCCAAGCCACGTCCACGGATCGGCGACGAGCAGCTCGGCGTGTTCCGGCGCCAGCCGGTTCAACACGTCGACGCCCTCGTCGAGGTCGCGGACGAGTACGATGACTCCCTGCTCCCGGACCGAGCGCTCGGCGATCGGCCGCCTCGGCAGCGACGCCAACCGCCGTTCGATTTCCGCCGAAACGGCGCGGGCGAGACGCTCCGACGGCGTGATCAAGACCGGCATCGCCGCCTCGTCGTGCTCCGCCTGGGACAACAGATCGGCGGCGATCCATGCCGGATCGGCCGACTCATCCGCCAACACCGCGATTTCGCTCGGCCCCGCGATTTGGTCGACGTCGACGTCGCCGAACACGAACCGTTTGGCCAGCGCGACGTACAGGTTGCCCGGCCCGACGATCTTGTCCACCCGGCGGATCGACTCCGTGCCGTACGCCAGCGCCGCGATCGCCTGTGCGCCGCCGATGCGGTAAATTTCCCGCACGCCGGCTTCGGCGGCCGCAACGAGCACGTGCGGATCGACGCCCGAACCTCCCGGACCGCCCGCTGTCCTTGCCGGCGTCGCCATCACGATCTCCGGAACGCCTGCGACGCGAGCAGGAATGACATTCATCAGCACGCTTGACGGATAGGCCGCCTTCCCGCCGGGCACGTAGACGCCGATGCGGGACAGCGGCCGGACGAGCTGACCGACGACACTGCCGTCGGGGCGCGCCTCGAACCAAGACCCGCGCCGCTGCCGCTCGTGAAAAGCGCGGATGTTGTCGGCCGCCCGGCGCAATGCCGCAAGAAATTCCGGAGAAACGCGCGCGTACGCCTCTACCACTTCCGCCTCCGGCACGCGCCAGTCGTCGATCCGCACGCCGTCGAACCGTTCCGTGAATTCGCGAAGGGCGGCGTCGCCTTCCCGGCGTACGCGTTCGACGATCCGCTTAACGGCCTCGCGCGTTTCCGGGTCACCGTAATCGGCGGCGTCCCGGCGCGTCGAAAACTGTTCGGCCGTTACCAGTTTCATCGCGTCATTTTCCCTCCCGGAGCCGGTGCGCCGACGCGCAACGCCCTCGACCGGACGGCTTCCTGCAGCCGGTCGCACAAGAGCTGGATCGGCGCGTTTTTCAGGCGATAGCTCGCCCGGTTCGCAATAAGCCGGCTGGTGATATCCGCAATTTTCTCGATTTCGATAAGGCCGTTCTGCCGGATCGTCGCGCCCGTTTCGACCAGGTCGACGATACGGTCCGCCAAGCCGATGAGCGGAGCCAGCTCGGTATTGCCGTGCAGTCGGATCACTTCTACCTGCTGGCCGCGCTCGCGGAAATAACGGGATGCGATGTTCGGGAACTTGCTCGCCACCCGCGGATGGATCGTCGGCTTCCAGCCCGGCAGCGCGATGACCGACAGACGGCACCGGCCGATGCCGAGGTCGAGCAGCTCGTAAACGTCGCGCTCCTCTTCCATCAGCACGTCTTTGCCGACAATGCCGAGATCCGCGGCGCCGTATTCGACGTACGTCGGTACGTCCGCTGGCTTGGCGACGATAAACGTCAGACGGCAATCCGGCACGGGAACGATAAATTTCCTCGTCTCGTCGAGGTTTTCCGGAAAACACACGCCTGCCTCGACGAACAGTTCGGCGATCGGCCGCAAGATACGGCCCTTCGGCACGGCGATGCTCAGTTCGGTTGGCGCCTCCATGTCCTCTTCCACCGCCTTCTATCGCCGCCGCTTTCAATCCAGCCACAAAATTCGGGCGGCCGCGGAACTCTCCGGTCCGACGCCCGCAGCCGCCGCGACGTCGGTCCGCATCGTCTCGACCGCGCACGTTCCGCTTCGGCGCAGCTCCGCCGCTTTCTGCAACGCCTCCTGTCGCCGGTGCGGCGCATAAACGACGAGCACGCGCTCCGGCTCGGGCGTCCCGCCGTCGTCGACCAGTTCGAGAATCCGGTTCGTTTTCAGCGCGAATCCGGTCGCCGGAGCCGGTCTCCCGAACTGAGCAAGCAAGCGGTCGTAACGGCCGCCGCTTGCAATCGGGAAACCGACGCCGTCGGCGTATCCCTCGAACGTCATCCCGGTGTAATATGTAAAATCGCCGGTCAACGTCAAGTCGATGCGCACGCGGTCCGCAGCGCCGAACGCCTGAAGCGCTTCCCACAGCTCGCCCAGTTGTTCCAGCGCCTGTCTCGCCTCTGGGTGTCGTGACAGGCCGGACACTGCGTCGCAAATGTCTCGGCCTCCCCGCATCCGCAACATGCTTTCCAGCTCCCCGCGCACGTCCGACGGCAGACCGTACCCGTCGAGCCGCTCGCGGAAACCGGCAAAGTCGCGCCGCGACAGACACGACTTCAGCTCCTCCTGCGCCTGCGGTCGGTCGCGCAGCACGTCGGCCAGCATTGCGTGAAGAAACCCCGCATGGCCGATCGCCAAGGCGAACGACCGGACGCCCGCCGTCTCAAGACAAGCGGCCGCCAACGCGATCACTTCCGCGTCCGCGTCCGGCGTGGCGTCGCCGATCAACTCGACGCCGGTCTGCCAAAATTCCGGATCTTTGCCGGCCTCGCCGCCAAACGCGCGGAAAACGTTGGCGTGATAAGCGAGTCTGAGCGGCAGGGGCTCGTTCCGAAGTAACGTGGCCGCCACCCGTGCGATCGGGGCGGTCATCTCCGGCCGCAACACGATCGTCGTGCCGTTTTGCCCGAGCAACTTGAACAGCTTAGCCTCCGACGTCGCGCTGGCCGCCCCCACCGTGTCGTAATATTCCAGCGTCGGGGTGATGATCGGCCGGTAGCCCCATCGGCGCATACAGTCGAGCAGCCGCGATTCCAAATTTTTCAGCTTCACCGCCTGTGCAGGCAAATAATCGCGCAATCCCGGCGGCTTCTCGAACGGTTTCGGTCTGGACAACGACGACCCACTCCAGCCGACGGCAGCGGACGACGCGGCGTCCGCCGCCGATTCCTTTCTTTCTTTAATGCGTTAATACGGAAAGTGTATCACGAACCGGCGGACTCGTCAATCGCCGTTCGGCCGCAATTTTCGGACTTCACGTCCGGCGCCGCGCGGACCGGCGCCTTCAGCTTCGGCGTCGTCGCCGTCGCCGATGCGGACGTCTTCGCGGACGATCCGCATGGGGTTGCCGGCGACCATCGCGTGCGGCGGCACGTCGCGGTGCACGACCGTCCCCGCCGCGACGACCGCACCGTCGCCGATCACCACCCCGGGCAAAATCGTGCAGTTGGCGCCGATCATGACGTTCGAACCGATACGCACGTCGCCGAGCCGATATTCGCCGACCAAATATTCGTGCGCCAAAATCGTCGTGTTGTAGCCGACCACCGAATTGTCGCCGATTTCGATCCGCTCCGGAAAAAAGACGTCCGGCATCGCCATCAGCGCGAACGCCGTGTGGCGGCCGACGCGCATACCGAGCACATGGCGGTACAACCAGTTCTTTAGCCGAAAAGAGGGAAGATAGCGGGAAACCTGAATCACGGCGAAATTGCGCGCGGCTTTCCAAAGGGGAACCGTCCGAAAAATTTGCCAAAGCGCATTCGGCCCGTTCACCGGATACCGTTCAAGCCGACGCATCCGTCTTCCCCCGCCCTTTCCGGCAAAAGCAGCTTCGGCAGCTCACGCAGGTCGGCGATGATCGCGTCGGCGCCGCTTTCGCGCAGACGGGCCGCCCCCCAGGCCGTCCAGGCGACGCCGAACGCGCAGACGCCCGCCGCGCGAGCCGCTTCCATGTCGAGCGGACTGTCGCCGATCATGACGGCCTCCTCCGGCCTCACGCCGAACCGGTCCAAGGCGACGATGACCGGCGCCGGATCCGGTTTCGGGCGGCCGGCGTCCTCGACGGCGATCACTGCATCGAAAAAGGGCGACAAACCGGTCAGCCGCATCCCCCGAAGCGCACTGTCCCGCTCCTTATTCGTCACGGCGGCGATCGCCAACCCGCACGCCTTCAGCGTCGACAACGTTTCGGCCGCCTGCGGATAGGCGCGGAGTTTCGTGTCCTGCAACCGGCGGCTGTAGTCGCGGTAATCGCGGACGAGTTCCTCGACGTCCTCAAGCTTCGTCCACCACCGCAATTGATCGCGCAGCGGATAACCGATACGCGCGGCGACCTCGGATTTCGTCGGCAGCCGCGATATTCGCCCGCGCAACGCGTACAAAATCGATTCGGCGATCAACTCGCCCGTGTCGAGCAGCGTGCCGTCGAGATCGAACAACACCGCGCGGAGCACCGCCCCGTCACCCCCGGACGATCGGATCCGCGTAGCGCGTCTCGGCGCGGCCCGTCTTCCTTCTCCAGACAATAAACACCCAGCCGGCGACAAAAATGACCAGCGACAACAGTTGCGACACCCGTACGTTCCCGTACGCCATCGCACCCGGCTCGAACAACAGCCGCATCGGCGCCCACAAGGCGTCCATCAGCGCCACCAGCCACGGCGGACCTTCGAAAGCCAGACTGTCCGTACGCAACCCTTCGATCCAAAACCTCCCGAGCGAATACCATAGAAAATAAGCGGCGAACAGCTCGCCCGCCCGCAAAAACGGCCTGCGCCTCAGCCAAAACAAAAACAGCAGCCCGAGCAAATTCCAGACCGACTCGTACAAAAACGTCGGATGATAGTAGACGCCGTCGATCCGCATCTGTTCGACGATCCAGCCCGGCAACCGCAGCGTTTCCCGCAAAAACGACTCGTCGACCGGACCGCCGTGCGCTTCCTGGTTGACGAAATTGCCCCAGCGGCCGATCGCCTGCCCCGCGATGAGCGACGGCGCGCAAATGTCGGCGATTCGCCAGAACGATACCTTTTTTCTCCGTGCGTACCAGACGGCGGCGGCGATCGCGCCGATCAGCGCACCGTAAATCGCGATGCCGCCGTGCCAAATTTTGAAAATTTCCGTCCAGTCGTCCCGGTACGATTCCCACTGAAACGCAACATAATAAAGCCGCGCGCCGACGATCGCGGCCGGCACGCCGATCAGCAGCAGATCCATGAAAAATTCCGGCGCCAGGCCGAACCTGCGGCCTTCACGGACAGCCAGCCAGAGCCCGACCAATGCGCCGCAACCGAGAATGATGCCGTACCATCGGACCGTCAGCGGTCCCAGCGTAAACGCGATCGGATCGATCGCCAGTTCCACGAGCTACAACCTCCCGAAAGATTATTCCGAATCCTCCGGATCCGCGGCGAGCGATTCGGTCAACCGGTTTGTAAACTGAAGCGCCGCGTTGTAACCCATCCGTTTCAGCCGGTAGTTCATCGCCGCGACCTCGACGATGACGGCCAGGTTCCGGCCCGGCCGCACCGGCACGGTCACAACGGGCAGCTCGACGTCGAGGATGCGCACCGTCTCTTCGTCCAGACCGAGCCGGTCGTATTCCTTGTCCTCCTGCCAGTTTTCCAGACGGACGACCATGGCGATTTTTTTCGCGTTGCGGACAGCGCCTGCGCCGAACAGCGTCATGACGTTGATGATGCCGACGCCGCGGATTTCCAGCAAATATTTGATCAGATCAGGCGCCGTGCCGATCAGTTCGCTGCCCGCCGTCTGCCGGATCTCCACTGCGTCGTCGGCAACGAGCCGATGCCCCCGCTTGACCAGCTCGAGCGCCGTCTCGCTTTTGCCTATGCCGCTCGAACCGACGATCAGAATGCCGATGCCGTAGACGTCGACCAGCACGCCGTGAATCGTCGTCGTCGGCGCCAGCCGGTCTTCCAGAAAACCGGTCACGCGGCTGATGAAAATCGTCGTCGCCATCGCACTGCGAAGAACCGGCAAATCCGCCTCCGAGGCCGATTCGACGAGTTCGGCGGGCACGTCGAGCCCCCGGCAGACGCAGATGCAAGGCGTTTCCTCCGCACAGAGCCGACGCATCCGGTCGCGGCGGTCTTCCGGCGGCAGCGATTCGAGAAACGACAGCTCCGTCCGACCGAGAATCTGAACGCGCTCCTTCGGATAAAACGCGAAATATCCCGCCATCTCCAGTCCCGGCCGATGCAGGTCCGCCGTCGTGATCGAGCGTTTCAGCCCGTTTTCCCCGCAAACCAGTTCCAGCTGAAACTGGCGGACGAGATCGGCCACTTTTACCTTTTTCGCCATTCGTCCGCTGCTTCCCTCCCGCCTTCTAATGGTTTCATCGTAGCCCATCACCTGCGCAAAATCAACCGGGACAAAAAAGAAGACCGCAAACCGCGCGGTCTGCGGCCCCACGTTCCTTGTCGCTTTTTTCAGAGCAGGACGTTCTTCTCCGTCGTCACGTCGAAAACGTGAATGCGGTTCATGTCAAGCGCCAGTTTCGCCGTGCTGCCTTCCTTGAACCCGGCGCGGCCGTCGACGCGGGCGATGACTGTGTCCTGACCGATGCCGTCGAGATACAGGAACATTTCATGGCCCAAGTTTTCCGCGACTTCGACCGTCGCCTGAATGATGCTGTCCGGCGATCCCTCGAGGAAGAGCGGTTCGTCGTGAATGTCTTCCGGACGGATGCCGAGCACGACCTCCTTGCCGACGTAGCCGCGTTCGCGCAGCAGCTTTGCCTTTCCTTCCGGGACGACGACGTCGATGCCGGGCGCCTTGAACCGGACGCGACCCGCCTCTTCCGTCAAGTTGCCGCGGATGAAGTTCATCGACGGCGAACCGATGAAACCGGCGACGTACATGTTGACGGGACGATGATAGATTTCTTCCGGCGACGCCGCCTGCTGGATGGTGCCCTGATGCATGACGACGATCCGGTCGCCCATCGTCATCGCTTCCGTCTGGTCGTGCGTGACGTAAATGATCGTCGTCTCCAACCGCTTATGAAGCTTGCTGATCTCGGCGCGCATCTGGACGCGCAGCTTGGCGTCGAGGTTGGACAGCGGCTCGTCCATCAAAAAGACCTGCGGCTCGCGTACGATGGCGCGCCCGAGCGCCACGCGCTGACGCTGACCGCCGGAAAGCGCCTTCGGCTTGCGGTCGAGCAGATGCTCGATGTCGAGAATGCGGGCGGCCTGGCGGACGCGCTGGTCGATTTCCGCCTTCTTGAACTTGCGCAACTTCAGGCCGAACGCCATATTCTGATAGACGTTCATATGCGGGTACAAGGCGTACGACTGAAACACCATCGCGATGTCGCGATCTTTCGGCGGTACGTCGTTGACGAGCCGGTCGCCGATGTAAAGCTCGCCCGACGTGATCTCCTCGAGACCAGCGATCATCCGCAGCGTCGTCGACTTGCCGCAGCCCGACGGACCGACGAGGACGAGAAACTCCTTGTCCTTGATTTCGAGATTGAAATTTTTCACCGTGTCTTCCGTGGCGCCGGGAAACCGTTTCACCACGTTGCGCAGCGTAACGCTGGCCATACGCACCCCTCCGCGTGCAAAATGAGTCCGACTCCATCATACCGCGGTCGGCGCGCGTCCGCCATGCACAAAGCCCACAAAAATCTCAGTCTTTTTTTGTCGCTTTATACAAGAGCAACGCGACGTAGACTCGGACGGCGTCTCGGAACGTCCGGACGTCCAGGCCGGTTTCCTGACGGAATTTGTCGAGCCGGTACAACAGCGTGTTACGATGGACGTACAGCCTTTTGGCCGTCTCGCTGACATTGCAGCCCCATTCGAAAAACAACTCCAGCGTCGCCCGCATCTCGGCGTCAAGCGCCCTGCCGCCGTCCGGCAACACTTCGCCGATATAGCGGGCGCGTTCCCGCTCCGGAATCGCCGCAAGGAGCCTTTCAAGCCGCAACTGCCAGGGAACATGCACGTTGTGCCCGATCCGAAAGGCGCGACCGATCGCCAACGTTTCCCGAAGTTCGGCGACCGTCGGCACGAGCGCGGCGAAAGAGTCGATCGGGCGCGCGACCGCAACGTGACACTCGCCGATCGACTCGCTGGCGATCATCTCGTAAAGCGCCTCGCCGGCCGCCGTCAGGGCGGCGGCATCGCCTCGACCGTCACCGTTTTCGGTCGACCTGCCGTCGGAACAGGCTTCCGCCGCGTCGTCCGCGGACTGGCCGACGTCCGCAATCAGCGACGCAGGTCCGAAGAGCAGCCACTCGCGTCCGGTCAGCGGCACGAGCGGAACTTTGGCCGAAAAAAACGATTCGAGTAATTTCCGGAACGCAGCGAATCCGATCTCGCGGCCGTCCGCGCGTTCCGCATAAAGCAGAAAGGGAACTTTCGGCTCGCCGAGATCGAGATAGGCGGCCAACGGTTCCGGCGGCTCCGCCGGCTCCGAAATGCCGGACTCCATCCGCTCCAACAGCCATCGGCTCAGCCTGCGCGCAAGCCGCTCTTCCTCGGGGGCTGCCGCCGGGACTTGTTTCTGTTCGTAGTCGCAGCGCGCCGTTTCGGCGACCAATTCGATCAGACGTCGCTCGCGCTCCGTCAGGTAAACGCCGGGCAGGCGGAACGCCCAGACGTCGTCGCCGTCGCGCCGCCACCAGAACCAGTCCTCGCCGGAGCCGCACTCCTGCCTCGACAGACGGTTCCAGGCGGAAAGCGGCATCTTCACCGCTTCCGGCGCGACGCCCCATATCGACTCCAGACGTCCGCGCAATTCATCCCAGTCCATCGGCTCAATCCTTTCCGCAAACGTTCCTCCGCCCGACCCGGCCGCCGCGCCCAATGCCAAAAACCGCCCGGGTCTGCCGACGGCAAACTCCGGGCGGTTGATCATCTTCGGACGGCTCCGTCGCGCGCAAGCGCCCGACCATGCGGAGCCTTCGCTTCTACGGAGCTGACGGGATTCGAACCCGCGACCTCCTGCGTGACAGGCAGGCGTGATAGGCCTCTACACTACAGCTCCACGACGAGACGGCGATTTCGCCCTGCGAAACCGGCCGATAGCGGCGGAGGGCCTCGAACCCCCGACCTCACGGGTATGAACCGTACGCTCTAGCCAGCTGAGCTACGCCGCCGTTTCCCGGCACACCGCCTGCCAAGGCGCGGCGCTCGAAGGTAAAAACCCAAAACCGCCGCGCCTCCGAACGGCGCCGCCTTGATCCTGGAACGATGGAGCTAAGCGGATTCGAACCGCCGACCTCCTGCTTGCGGGGCAGGCGCTCTCCCAACTGAGCTATAGCCCCATTCGCAGCCGGACGTGCGTCCGGCAGAGACAGTCGTTATTATACAACGTCGCGGCGGGATTGTAAAGGGGTTTTTTCATTCCCCCTTCATTGTCCCATCCCGCGCACCAGCCATAGCGTCAACGTGCTTTCCACAGCTGCGGCCGTCAACAACGCGACGATCACAATGACGACGAGCGCCGGCACGACCGCGAAAAAAGCTCTAAACTCCTCTGCCGCGCGCTTGCGCGCCGCTTCGATCGGCAACAACAAAATCGCCCGCCCGCTGATCCAGCCGAGCCGGATGCCGTAGCCCGCCGCCAGCAACACCGCGGGAATCTCGATGATCCCGTGCGGCAGCAGCGCCGCCGCAACTTCCGCAGGCGACATACCGGCCGCCGGATTCGAGACAAGATAACCGATCATGATGCCGTTGGCGACGAGAAAAAACAGCGGATACAGCGCAAATCCGGCGCCGAGACCGACGACAAGCAGCGATTTGATCGCGTTGTTGAAAAAAATGATCAGAAACAACGCCCAGCTCGAGCCGCCGAACGACCCGGCAACACGGCTGAACTCCTGTAAAAAGCGCATTTGATCCGTCACATAGCGCTGAAACATCCCGTCGTGCGCCGCGCCCATATAGATTCCGAACGCGAACACCATCGTCGCGGCGATCCAGTACCGCCGGTGAACCCATATGTCCCGCCACAACAGCCGAAATCCCATCGATGTCGCTTCCCCCCGTTTACTGCTGACCGGCATATCCCGTCTTCCCGCGCCATAAACATGAGATGGACGGACCGGACAGACCCGCCGAAGGAGGGATTGGCTTGGCCTACCCGATCTACGTATTCAACGCGCGCAAATACCGGCGCGTTGCGCTGCTTGCCGCCGCCGTGCTGTTCGCCGGCGGTATCGTCTACTCGGAAGCGGAAAATATCGCCGTCTTCGCTCCGAACGACGAACCCGCCGCCGTCTACAGCGTCAAGACCGACCGCAAAGTGCTCGCGCTGACGTTCGACATCAGTTGGGGCGACACGCGCGCCGAACCGATTCTTCAGGTGTTGAAGGACAAAGGCGTTAAGAAGGCGACGTTTTTCCTGTCATCGCCGTGGAGCCGAAACCACCCCGACATCGTCCGCAAAATCGTCGAGGCCGGCTACGAAATTGGCAGCCACGGCCATAAACACGTCAATTACAGCCGGCTTTCCGACGAGGAAATCCGGACGCAAATCCAGACGGCCCACGAGATTTTGACAGAGCTCACCGGAACGCCGCCGCGGCTGATCCGGATGCCGAACGGCGACTTCGACAAGCGCGTGTTGCGCATCGCCCGCGAGCTGAACTATACCGTCATCCAATGGGACACCGATTCGCTCGACTGGAAAAACCCCGGCGTCGACCGCATTATCGACCGCGTCGTCCGCCGTGCGCACGAAGGCGACATCATCCTGATGCACGCCAGCGACTCCTGCAAACAGACCCATCTGGCGCTGCCGGCCATCATCGATCAGCTGCGCGCCAAAGGCTACGAGTTCGTCACCGTGGGCGAACTGCTCACCCTCGCCGACGTCCGGCAAACGCCAGCCGAACAGCAAGGGCTTTCGCCGGCCGCATCCGATGCTCCAGACAGCATCTAGCCATCCGCGCAGTCCGCCGCCGTATTATACCCGCCGTCACATTCGACTCGCGCCGCCGTCGCCCGCGGCGGCGCCGGTCTCGCTCAGCCGGCCGCGGTCGACCCAGGACGAAAGCGACATAATCTGCCAAGCGTTGCAGGCAAGCAGCGTCAGCGTCATAAACCAGACGTGCGGTGTCGCGTCGGTCCGCAAGGCCGGCACGGCTTCCACCGCCGTCACCGCCGACATGAAAAACCACGTCGGCCAAAACGCGCTTCGGTTCGTCAACCGGCTTTTCCGGTACGCGACCAGTGCGCCCGCCCCGCCGACGACCGCCGCCAGAGCTACGTCGCCTGCCGAGACCGACCGTTCCGGCACAAGCCAGACGCCGAGCAACGCCAAATCCAGAAGCGCCACGGCGGTCAAGGCGGCTTGAAGCGCGTTCAACAAATACGTCCGCCTTCCGAACATGCCTAGCGCAACGTATCGCAGCATCAAAAATGCGAAAAATCCCATCTGCGCCAGCACGCTGATCGTTGCTCCGCCGAGCAACGCCAACACCGGTTCGTACCAACCGACACCGACGTCGAACACAAATCCCGGTACGAGCGCCTTCAGCGCGGCCCAGACGACCATCGATGCCGCCACTCCCACCGCAAGCGTCGTCCAAAACCACCGAAACCAAATGCGCAGCGTCACGTCGATCTCTCCCCGTCTTTCCCATTATAGCCGAGACGGAAACACCGCTCAAACCGAACCAGCGCTTCCCGCGCCTAAAAACGTCGCCGAACGCCGAAACTATTCCCGAAACTTCAAGCGGGAAGGAGCGGGACACGTTGAAAACCCGACTCGTGCGGACCGGACTTGTGCTCTTCGTCTTCGCGACCGCCACTTCCTGCACGGCGGCCGGCGGCGCCTCCCAGGGAGCAATGGGCTACAAAGACGCCAAATCGATGGTATTGGACATCCTTAAGTCAGAAGACGGCCAAAAAGCGATTCTGGAAGCGACGGCCAAACAGGCGGAACAGGACCCGACGCTTAAACTGCTTTCAACCGGTCAGGGCGAACAGATCCGGATCGCCGTCAAGGAAATTCTGACCGGTCAAGACGCCGAAAAATTGCTGCATCGGACGATGACCGACCCCCATTTCGCCGGCCCGTTCGCCAAGGCGCTTCAGGCCGACCTGAAAACGATGCACAAGGAACTGATGAAAGATCCGGAATACCAACAGGCGTTCGCCGATTTGTTGAAAACCCCGGAGCTCGAGACGCATCTGATCGCTCTGATGCGAACCCCGGCGTTCCGCCAGCAAGTGGCGGCCGTCGTGCAGGATTCGATGAGGAGCCCTCTGTTCCAGGCCGCCATGCTGGAACTCGTCAAACAAGCGATCGAGGAAGGCGCCGTCCCGCGCCCCGAGATGCAGGCATCCGGCAAGGCCAAAGAACAAAAAGACAAGAAAAAGAAGGAAGAAGGCGGTGAAGGAGAAGGCCAGCAACAGGAAGAAGAATCATAAGCGGAACTTCTTCCCGAAACGGCTACGGCTGCGTCTTTTCCACGACGCGCCGCGCGATCTGCTCGTAAATCCGGCCGATTTCCGAATCCGGCCGGTAAACGGCCGGCGCCCCGTCGACCGTCGGCGACGAGCCGCCCGGCGCGTTGATCGGAATTTGCGCGAGCAACTCCGTCTGCAATTCCTCCGCCAAGCGCCGGCCGCCTCCTTTGCCGAACAGGTGAACGACATCGCCGCCTTTTTCGATGTAATAGGACATATTTTCGACGACGCCGAGAATTTCATGCTGGGTACGGATCGCCATCGCGCCGGCGCGCGCGGCGACGAACGCCGCCGTCTCGTGCGGGGTCGTCACGAGAATTTCCTTGCTTTCCGGCAACAGCTGGTGGACGTCGAGCGCGACGTCTCCGGTGCCGGGCGGCAGATCGAGCAACATGTATTCCAGCTCGCCCCAGTCCACGTCGTAAAAGAAATGGCGCAACATTTTGCCGAGCATCGGCCCGCGCCAGATGACGGGAGAATTATCCTGAACGAAAAAGCCCATCGACATCACTTTGACGCCGAACCGTTCCACGGGCAAAATCCGGTCGTTCTCCACCGCCGGCCTGTCTTCAATGCCCATCATGTCCGGCACGCTGAAACCGTAAATGTCGGCGTCGACGATCGCCGTCTTCTTGCCCATCCTTGCCAGCGCGACCGCCAGGTTGACCGTCACCGTCGACTTGCCGACGCCGCCTTTGCCGCTGGCGATAGCGATATGGCAGACGCCTTCCATGCCGGGAATTCGCGTTTCCGACCTCCCGACCGGCGCGCCTTGCGCCGGCCTTCCGCGGCCGTCTTGCGCGGCGGGATCGAAGCGCCGGGCCAGCTGGACGCGCTCGAATTCCGACGCTGGCCTCGTCCGCACATGAACCGACGCGGCTCCCGCTTCGAGCAACGCGCGCTCGACCTCGTCGCGCAGCCGAACGGCCGTCTGTTCGTCCTCCCGCGTCAACACCAGCGTCAACGATACACGGCCGTCCCGCGCCACCACGTCGCGGACAAGCTGGAGCTCGACGAGCGGCCGCCCGTATGTCGGATCCAAAACGTTCCCGAGCGCTTCAAGCGCCTGTTCGCGCGTCATCGCCATCGCATCCGGCCCCCTTCGCTTTGAACATTATAACATAAAAAACCGTCCCGCCCGAAACGATGCAGGCCGGTACTCCGGCCGCGGCGCTCGGAACGGGACGCCGAGGTCGCATCACTCGTTCTTCGTTTCGACCGCATACCGCAGAACCCCGCGGTATACCGCCTCGGCCATTTTCCGCTGGTAAACGGGATCGGCCAGAAGCCGCGCCTCTTCCGGGTTTGACAGAAATCCGGCCTCGACGATGACGCCGGGAATGCGAAGCGCCTTGAGCAAAAATTTCGTCTCCACCGGCAACGCCTCGCGATCCGTATTGCCGAGCGCCCGCCTCAGTTCTGCCTGGATGCATGCGGCCAAACGCGCCGCTTGGGCGTTCGTCCGATGATAAAACACCTGCGCGCCGCGCCACCGGGCTGACGGCGTGCTGTTGAGATGAACGCTGACCAGCATGTCCGCGCCGCTCGATTCCACCAACCGCACCCGTGCAAGCAAATCCTCCGTCTTGCGGCGGCTAAGGCCGGACGTCCCGGGATCGGCGAGATCGATGTCCTCCTCGCGCGTCATGACGACGACTGCGCCGGCCTGCTGCAAGTAATCGCGCAAATAGAGCGCCACCGACAGCGCGATGTCTTTCTCGACGAGACCTTCCCGGCTTTCCGCCCCGCCGTCCGGACCGCCGTGACCGGCATCGACCGCCAAGACTTTTCCGGCCAGCGGTAATCCCCACGGTTTCCACATCCGCGCGGCGTGAAACCGGTCTGCCAAAAGCAGCGCGAGCAAACCGACCGCCGCGACGCACGCCGCGAGTTTCAGCGCGCCGCGCGGCCTCAGCCAAACGACGAGACGCCGTCTCTTTCCGCCGGCCATCCGCCCGTCCCCCCGAAGCAGCGATGATGCGTCACGCGCTCATCATCATCTATACGGGACAAGGCGGTCGGATATGACCGGCCCTGCGTTTACGATTCTGCGCCGACGCGTTCGCGCATCCCCTCGATCAGGACGCGCGCCACCTCCGGGCGTGAAAATTCCGGAGGCGGGCAGATACCGTTGCGCAACATCTCCCGCACCTTCGTGCCGGACAGATGGAGATGATCGCTCTTATCATGCGGGCATGTCTTCGTCGTTGCCATATTGCCGCATTTTTTGCAATAAAAGCTATGCTCGAAGTAAAGCGGTGTTATGCCGAGATCCTCCGGCGGCAGCGACTTCAACAGCTCCTGTGCCTCGTACGTGCCGTAATAATCGCCGACTCCCGCGTGGTCGCGGCCGACGATAAAATGCGTGCAACCGTAATTTTTACGCACGATCGCGTGGAATACCGCCTCACGCGGGCCGGCGTACCGCATCGCCGCGGGAAAAACGCCGAGAAACACGCGGTCTTTCGGATAATAATGCTCTAAAAGCACGAGATAACTGCGCATGCGCACCTCGGCCGGCACATCGTCCGATTTCGTCTCGCCGACGAGCGGATTGAGAAACAGCCCGTCGACCGTCTCGAGCGCGCATTTCTGGATGTATTCGTGTGCGCGATGCACGGGATTGCGCGTCTGAAAGCCGACGACCGTCTTCCACCCCTTTTCGGCGAAGATGTGCCGCGTTTCTGCAGGTGTGAAATAAAACTCACGGAACTTTTCCGGTTCCGGCCGGTTGACGACGCGCACCGGACCGCCGATGTACACGTTTGGCCGTGAAAACAGTTTTTGCACACCGGGATGGGCGGGATCGTCGGTCTTGAACACGTGCACCGCCTCTTCGCGCTGATCGACTTCATAGACGCTTTCCACGGTCAAAACCGCATACAGCGTGTTGTCGCGTTCGCCTACGAGCGCCACGTCGCGCCCGGGCTTCAACCGGTCGGCAACGGCAGGTTCCACCGCCAGCGTGATCGGCAGGCTCCACAGCGTGCCGTCCGCCAGCCGCATGTTCCGAACGACCGACCGATAATCCCCTTCGTTCATGAAGCCGACGAGCGGTGAAAACGCGCCGACCGCGATGCAGTCCAGATCCGACACCGTCCAGGGACTGATGCGGACGATGTCCAGTTCCGCGGCATATTCGATAAGTCGTTCCCGTTCTTTGCCCTCGACCCGGCGGTCGATCAGGGTGCCGCCGTGCGGTTGGATCGACAACGCTCATCCCCTCCGAGTTTTTATTTATGCAAACCGCATTCCGTTTTCTGAAAACCGGACCAGCGTCCGGCTCGCAAGTCTTCGCCGGGTTTGACGGGACGCGTGCAAGGCTCGCAGCCGATACTCGGATAATTGCGGTCGTGCAGCGGATTGTAGGGAACCCGATTGGCGCGGATGTAGTTCCATACGTCGTCCCATGTCCAGTTGGCCAGCGGATTGAACTTGACCAGCCCGAACTTCACGTCGTACTCGACTTTTTTCGCGTTGGCCCGCGTCGGCGCCTGTTCGCGGCGGATGCCCGTAATCCAGGCGTCGTAGTCGCGCAAAAACCGGGCGAGCGGCTCGACCTTCCGGATATTGCAGCAAGCGTCCGGATCGCGTTTCCACAGTTCGTCGCCCATCTGTTCCGCCTGCTCCTCGACCGTCCATTTCGGCGTCACCCTGATGAACCGGACGCCGAATTCCGCTTCCAGCCGATCGCGCGTCGCGTACGTCTCCGCAAAATGCAACTCGGTGTCGAGATAAAAAATGTCGATCTGCGGAGCTGTCTTGCGCACCATGTCGACGAGCGCGACGTCTTCCGCGCCGAAACTGCACGCCAGACAAAGCCGCGGAAACGTTTCCGCCGCCCACGCCAACAGCTCCTGCGGGGATTTGTGTTCGAACTCCTCCGCGGCGCGCGCGATCAACGCCTCTTTCTCCATCAGATTCACGCCGATTTCCTCCCCCATGCGACGTCATCGCCCGCGGCGTCAGTCGTGCCGCTCGGGCTCAATCTACCATAATTCCTAGTTGGATGATCAGTTTAGTCTTCTCTTCATTTTAACGCGACGGCGACGCCGCTGTCAATCGCCCACCGTCTATCCTATGGGCAAAAGCCCTGTCGAGTGCCGGGTCGCGACGCGCCGCCTGCGGCGCACGCCAAAAAGCCCGCGGATAAATTGCACAAAAAAAAGAAAAAGCCTTTTTCCTTCACACGAGGAAAAGGCTTCGTCCGTTCCGTCGCATCCGTTAGCGCTTCGAATATTGCGGAGCGCGCCTGGCCGCTTTCAGGCCGTATTTCTTGCGTTCCTTCATGCGCGGATCGCGCGTCAGCATGCCGGCCTTTTTCAGGACGCGGCGAAATTCCGGGTTCACCTTCAAAAGCGCGCGGGCGATGCCGTGGCGAACCGCCCCGGCTTGCCCCGAAACGCCGCCGCCCGACGTGTTGACGAGCACGTCGAATTTGCCCAACGTCTCGGTCAGCGCAAGCGGCTGGCGGATGTATTGCCTCCATGACTCCAACGGAAAATAATCCTCGAACGCCCGCTTGTTGACGATGATGCGTCCCTCGCCCGGCACGAGACGGACGCGCGCCACCGCATGTTTACGGCGCCCCGTGCCGTAATATTGGATCGTCGTCGACATGTCCGTCGTCTCCTTCCGTCATCCGCGAAGTTCCCAAACTTTCGGTTTCTGGGCCTGGTGCGGATGTTCGCCGCCGGCGTACACTTTCAGCTTCCGTTTCATCCGCTCGCCGAGCCTGTTTTTCGGCAGCATGCCGTGAATCGCCAGCTCGACCATGCGGACCGGATTTTTGCGCAGCATGTCTTTGGCCGTCGTCTCCTTCAGTCCGCCGGGATACTGAGAATAGCGATAATATTTTTTCTGCTCGAGCTTTTTGCCCGTGAGCACCACTTTGTCCGCGTTGATCACGATGACGAAATCGCCCATGTCGACGTGCGGCGTGTAATTCGGCTTATGCTTGCCCTTCAGCAGCGCCGCCGCCTGGCTCGCCATCCGGCCGAGCGTCTGGCCCGCGGCGTCGATGACGTACCACGAGCGCTCGACTTCCGTCGGCTTCGCCATATAGGTAGTCTTCATACGCTGTCCCTCCATCGAAAACCGAAGGCCATTATACTACAGCCGTTCGGCGAAATCAAGAGAAAACATCCGGCTCATACTCGACGTCCCAAAGCGCGAGACCGTGTGCCATGGCGGTCGTCTTGCTGCGGCGGGGATCGCGCGCCTCGAGAATGGCCTGCATTTCCGAAGGATCGCGTCGGCCGTCCCCGATTTCCAGCAGCGTTCCGACGATCATTCGCACCATGTGATATAAAAACCCGCTTCCCTTGACGAAAATACGATAGACGCCTTCCATCTCGGGGCACCGATCGCCGAGCCGTTCGATCCACGCCGCATAAATCGTCCGGACGCGCGACTCGCAAGCCGTGCGCGCGGAACAAAACGACGTGAAATCATGCGTCCCGATGATGCAGGCGAGCGCCCGTTCCATCGCGACAACGTCGAGCGGGCGCGGGTAATGAAGTTCCGTCCTTCGCCGCAGCACGTCCGGAAACCGGTTCGTGTTCACGGTGTAGGCGTAGGTCTTCGATTTCGCGGAACGGCGCGCGTGAAAATCCGCCGGCACTTCGCGGGCATCAAGCGCGACGATGTCGTCGGGCAGCCGTGCGTTCAGCGCCAGACACCACCGCTCCGCGGGGATGCGCGACGCCGTGTCGAAATGGACGACCTGCCGCCGGGCATGGACGCCCGCATCGGTACGTCCCGCAGCCGTCACGCGCACGCGTTCACCGGTCAGATGTTCGATCGCGCGTTCGAGACAATCCTGAATCGTATTGCCGGCCGGCTGCGTTTGAAACCCATTGTACGCCGTCCCGTCGTACGAAACGACGATTGCCAGCCTGCGCATCGCCGATCAGGTCCGGTCGACCAGTTCCAGATACACCATCGGCGCGGCGTCCCCGCGGCGCGGTCCGAGTTTCAGAATGCGCGTGTAGCCGCCTGGGCGCTCCCGATAACGCGCCGCCAGTTCAGAGAACAGTTTTTGCAGCGCGTCCTTGTCCTGTCCTTCCAGGCGCTCTTTCCGGACGTACGCGGCCGCCAGCCGGCGCGCGTGCAGGTCGCCGCGCTTGGCCAGCGTGATCAGCTTTTCGGCGATCGATCGGACCGCCTTGGCTTTAGCCTCGGTCGTCTGAATGCGTTCATATAAAAACAGGTCGGTCACCAAATCGCGAAACAGCGCCTTGCGCGCGCTGGAATCTCGGCCCAGTTTTCGGTACGACATCGGTATTCCCTCCGCTTTCTCATTCGTCGGCCGAACGCAGGCTCAAGCCGAGCTCGGCCAGCTTTTCCTGGACTTCCTCCAGCGACTTGCGGCCCAGGTTTCGGACTTTCATCATATCTTCTTCCGTCTTCATGATCAATTCTTGGACGGTATTGATACCCGCCCGCTTCAGGCAGTTGTAAGAGCGGACCGACAGGTCGAGCTCCTCGATCGTCATTTCCAGCACTTTTTCGCGACGGTCCTCGTCCTTCTGGACCATAATTTCGGAATCTTTCACTTTTTCCGTCAAGCCGACGAAAAGCATCAGGTGCTCGGTTAATATTTTCGCCGCCAGGCTGACCGCCTCGTCCGGCCGAATCGTCGCATTCGTCCATACTTCCAACGTCAACTTGTCGTAGTTCGTCATCTGGCCGACGCGGGTATTTTCTACGACATAGTTGACGCGCGTGATCGGCGAGTAAAGCGAGTCGACGGGGATGACGCCGATCGGCTGGCCCTCGCGCTTATTGCGGTCCGCCGGCACATAGCCGCGGCCGCGGTTGGCGGTGATCCGCATGTGCAGGCGTCCGTCCGACGCCAGCGTGGCGATATGCAGGTCGGGATTCAGGATTTCGACGTCGCTGTCGGCGCGGATGTCGGCCGCCGTGACGACGCCCTCGCCCTCTGCGTCGATTTCGAGCACTTTTTCCTCGTCCGAATGGATTTTGAGCGCCAGACCCTTCAGGTTCAAAATGATCTCCGTGACGTCCTCGACGACGCCCGGAATCGTCGAAAACTCGTGCAGTACGCCGTCGATCTGCACCGACGTTACCGCGGCGCCCGGCAAGGACGACAGAAGGATGCGGCGGAGCGAGTTGCCGAGCGTCGTGCCGTAGCCGCGTTCCAGCGGTTCCACCACAAACTTGCCGTACGAGCCGTCCTCGCTGATCGTGACGGTCTCGATTTTCGGCTTTTCGATCTCGATCATGGACAAACCCTCCTCCAAGGCGCCGGTGATCCCGGCGAAACGGCCCCTTGCGCGCCGAACTCCTTAGAATGCCTCATCCTTCAGCCTATTATTCGCCGGACGATCGGTTGTTTATACCGCCGTTTCCGAAAAAAGACAAACGTCGCGTTCAGACGCGGCGGCGCTTCGGCGGACGGCAGCCGTTGTGCGGAATCGGCGTCACGTCCTTGATTAGGCTGACCTCCAGTCCGGCCGCCTGCAACGACCGGATCGCCGCTTCACGGCCGGCGCCCGGCCCCTTGACGAGTACTTCGACGGTGCGCATGCCGTGTTCCATCGCGGAGCGAGCGGCCGCTTCCGCCGCCATCTGCGCCGCAAACGGCGTGCTTTTGCGCGATCCCTTGAAACCGACGCTGCCGGCGCTCGCCCACGTGATCGTATTGCCCTGTGGGTCGGTGATCGTGACGATCGTGTTGTTGAACGTGGACCGAATGTGCGCGATGCCGGCCTCGACATGCTTGCGGTCCCGGCGCTTGACGCGTCCGGTCGGTTTTCTCGGCTTCGCCATGCGGGTGATCCTCCTCCATCAAGCTCTCGTTTACTTCTTCTTGTTGGCGACAGTGCGGCGCGGGCCCTTGCGCGTCCGAGCGTTCGTCCGCGTCCGCTGACCGCGCACGGGCAACCCTTTGCGGTGGCGGATGCCGCGATAGCAGCCGATGTCGATCAGCCGCTTGATGTTCATCGCGATTTCCCGACGCAACTCGCCTTCAACCTTGTAATTTTTCTCGATCTCGTCGCGCAGCCGGCTGATCTCGTCTTCCGTCAGATCGCGCACGCGCGTGTCCGGATTCACGCCGGTCTTGGCCAAAATTTTCTGCGAAGTCGATCTTCCGATGCCGAAAATATACGTCAAAGCGATCTCAACCCGCTTATCGCGCGGCAAATCGACGCCAGCGATGCGTGCCATACGTCCTCCTCCCTCCGTCAACCCTGACGTTGTTTATGCTTCGGGTTTTCACAGATGATCATCACGGTGCCCTTGCGGCGGACAACTTTGCATTTTTCGCATATCGGCTTGACCGACGGCCTGACTTTCATCGCGTTCGTCCCCCTTTATTTGTACCGGTAGGTGATGCGCCCGCGCGTCAAATCGTACGGCGACAGCTCAACGGTTACCCTGTCGCCGGGCAAAATCCGAATGAAATGCATGCGGATCTTGCCGGACACGTGGGCCAAAATGCGATGGCCGTTTTCCAGCTCGACGCGGAACATGGCGTTCGGAAGCGGCTCGATGACCGTGCCTTCCACCTCGATCACATCGTCTTTCGCCACCGGCTCACACCTCCTTTTCCTCCGCGGATTCGCCGCCCGCCTCCGCCGGACGCGGAGCAGACTCGCGGTAAGGCAGCAAGGCATGACGCAGCTTGGCGTTGGTCACTTTCCCGGTCTCGCGAAGGCTCGCGGCCACTTCGGGTCGGACGTCGTTCAAAATCTGCAGGTGCAACACGTTTTTTTTCTTCGGTCGATCGAACTTCCGCTTGTCGCCGTCGGCGATCAGAACGTAACGTTCGTCGATCACTTTGACGACGATCGCGTATTTGCCGCGATCCCTTCCGCGAAGCACCCGGACGACCTGACCGGGCGTCACCTTGCCGACGATGTCATCCACGGCCGCACACCTCTGGATTTGCAACCGTCAAAATTTCGAATCCGTCGTCCGTAATGGCGATCGTGTGCTCGAAGTGCGCGCACAGCGAACCGTCTTCCGTCACGACCGTCCAGCGGTCGTCCAACACTTTCAGGTTCGGCGGCCCTGCGACCACCATCGGTTCGATGGCCAGCGTCATGCCGGGCTTCAGGCGAGGCCCCCTGCCGGCGGGTCCGTAATTCGGAACTTGCGGTTCCTCATGCAGCCGTTCGCCGATGCCGTGTCCGACATATTCCCTCACGACCGAAAATCCAGCCTCCTCGATCACGGTCTGTATCGCATGGGAAATCGTATAAAGCCGAACCCCGGGCCGCGCGTGTTCCAGGCCGGCGTACAGCGACGCCTCCGCCACCTCAAGCAGGCGTCTGGCCGTCTCGGAAATTTCACCGACCGGATACGTCCATGCGGAATCGCCGTGATACCCCTCAAACATGGCGCCGATGTCGATACTGATGATATCCCCTTCTTTCAACCTGCGGTCGCCGGGAATGCCGTGCACGAGCTCTTCGTTGACCGACGTACAGATGCTGGCCGGAAAACCGTTGTAACCCTTGAACGACGGGACGGCGCCGCGACTGCGGATGTATTCGTCCGCAAGCCGATCGAGCTCCCGCGTCGTCACGCCGGGGCGGATCGCCTGCTTAAGCAGCCGGTGCGTTTCCGCGACGATTTTGCCGGCCTCCCGCATGCGGCGAAGTTCCTCCTCGGACTTGCAGACGATCATTCGGCCGGCCCCCGCAAACACCGCCGGATATCCTCGGAGACTTCCGCGATCGGCTTGGCGCCGTCGATCCGGCACAACACGCCGCGTTCCCGGTAATATGCGAGCAGCGGCGCCGTTTTCTTATCATACTCCTCGAGACGCGTGCGGACCGTCTCCGCCGAATCGTCCTTGCGCTGGTACAGCTCTCCGCCGCACTTGTCGCAGACGCCCGGTTTCGCCGGCGGATGAAACCGGACGTGATACGTCGCACCGCACGACCGGCAAACGCGACGGCCGGTCACCCGTTCGAGCAGCAGCTCGCGGTCGACGTCCAGGTAGACGACTCGGTCGATCTTGCGCCCGCTTTCCGCCAGAATGCCGTCCAACGCTTCCGCCTGCGGCACCGTCCGCGGAAAACCGTCGAGCAGAAAACCGCCGCGGCAGTCATCCTGGCCGAGCCGTTCGCGGACGATGCCGTTCATCACGTCGTCCGGAACGAGTTCGCCGCGCTCCATGTAACCTTTCGCCAACTGCCCCATCGCCGTCCCCTGGTCCACCGCCAGCCTTAAAGCGTCCCCGGTCGAAATGTGCGGAATGCCGAACTCGCCGGCGATCATCGCCGCCTGCGTCCCTTTCCCGGCGCCGGGCGCTCCCATGATCAGCACGTTCATCCGCTCTGAGCCCCCCGGTCGCAATGTTCTATCGGTTGATGAACCCTTTGTAATGGCGCCGGATCAGCTGACTTTCGATCTGCTTCATCGTCTCGAGCGCAACACCGACGACGATCAGAAGCGACGTGCCGCCGATCGAAATGGACCGCGGCAACCCGCCGACGTTCGTGAAAAACACCGGCAGAACCGAGATGAACGCAAGAAACAGCGCGCCGAACAGCGTAATGCGCGACATAACGCGAGTCAAATAAATCTCCGTCGCCTTGCCCGGCCGAATACCGGGAATATAGCCGCCGTTTTTCTTCATCTGGTCGGACAGCTGCTGCGGGTTGATCTGGACGAACGTATAGAAATACGTAAACGCGATGATCAGAAACACGTAAAGCACCATCCCGATCGGCGCCGTATAGAACAATTCGTTCATGATCCATTTCGCCACCGGATGGCTGCTCCAGAACGACGCGATCGTGTACGGCAACATGATCAGCGACAGCGCGAAAATGATCGGAATGACCCCCGCTGCGTTGACGCGAAGCGGAATATGCGTCGACTGTCCGCCGTACATGCGTCGGCCGACGACGCGTTTCGTATACTGAACCGGGATCTTGCGCACCGCCTGCTGGACGTAGATGACGCCGACAACCAGCACGACGACCGCGACGACCAGCAGCAAAACTTTCAGAATACTGAAAAAGATCGCCGATCTGTCCGAAAACAGCGCCAGGTACAGCTGCTGAATGCCGCTCGGAATGCCGGCGACGATCCCCGCGAAAATGACGACCGAAATCCCGTTGCCGACGCCCTTGTCGGTGATCTGTTCGCCAAGCCACATCAGGAACGCCGTCCCCGCCGTCAGCGTGATCGCGATCAGCGCGTACGTTCCGAAACCCGGATTGTCGATGATCCCCGGAACGAGCCGGTTAAAACCGATCGACATGCCGATCGCCTGGATCAGGCCGAACAGCACCGTGCCGTACCGGGTGAACTGCGCGAGTTTCCGGCGCCCGATTTCCCCCTCTTTCGCCCATTCGGCAAATTTCGGAATGACGTCCATCGACAAAAGCTGCACGATGATCGACGCCGTCACGTAAGGGTAAATCGACATCGCGAAAATCGAAAAGTTGAAAAGCGCTCCCCCCGAAAACGTGTTCAGCAGCCCGAAAATATCGGCATGAAGCTGCTGGTCCAACGTTTTCAGTACTTCCCGGTCGATGTTCGGCACGGGGATAAACGCCCCGATCCGGAAGACGATCAGCAGGCCGAGCGTAAACAGGATGCGGTTTCGTAGATCGGTCACTTTCAGAATGTTGGACAGCGTCCTGAACATGGCGTCAGATCACCTCGGCCTTGCCGCCCGCAGCCTCGATCTTTTCGACCGCCGAACGCGAAAACTTATGGGCTTTCACCGTCAGCCGAACGTTCAACTCGCCTTCGCCGAGAATTTTGACGCCGTCTTTGACATTTTTGACGAGACCGGCCTCGATCAGCACATCCGGCGTCACTTCCGCGCCATCGGAAAACCGGTTCAACTCCGATACGTTGACGATGGAATATTCTTTTTTGAAAATATTTACAAACCCGCGCTCCGGCAACCGGCGGTAAAGCGGGGTCTGCCCTCCCTCGAAACCGGGCCGCACGCCTCCGCCCGACCGCGCGTTTTGGCCTTTATGGCCCTTGCCGGACGTCTTGCCAAGCCCGCTGCCGATGCCGCGGCCGAGCCGCTTGCGCGCGTGCCGCGCTCCCGGGGCGGATTTCAGTTCGTGCAGTTTCATGAGCGTTTGCCCTCCCGGCTGTCTCTAGCGTTCATGCGTCGAGTTCCTTGACCTCGACGAGATGTCTGACTTTGTGTACCATGCCCCGGATCGTCGGCGTGTCGTCGTGCACGACGGTATGACGGATCCGGCGCAGACCGAGCGAGCGGACGGTCGCCCGCTGATCTTCCGGCCGACCGATCAAGCTGCGCGTCTGCGTGATTTGCAATTTCTTCGCCATGGGACGACCCCCCCTTATCCGAGCAGTTCTTCCAGAGTCTTCCCTCGCAGTCTTGCCACTTCTTCCGGCCGCTTCAGCTGCAAGAGCGCGTCGATCGTTGCGCGGACGACATTGATCGGATTCGAGGATCCGAGCGACTTGGTCAAAATGTCGCCGATGCCGGCCAGCTCCAGCACGGCGCGCACCGGACCGCCGGCGATGATGCCCGTACCTTTCGAAGCCGGCTTGAGCAACACCTTACCTGCGCCGAAATGGCCGATCACTTCGTGCGGAATCGTCGTACGGACGATCGGCACGCGGATCAAGTTTTTCTTGGCATCCTCGATGCCCTTACGGATGGCGTCCGGCACCTCGGCCGCTTTGCCGAGCCCCGCGCCGACCCATCCCTTGCCGTCGCCGACGACGACGAGCGCGCTGAAGCTGAATCGGCGGCCGCCTTTGACGACTTTGGCGACGCGGTTGATGGAAACGACTTTTTCGGACAGTTCAAGCGTATTTGGATCGACCCGCAAAACGGTTACCTCCCTTTAGTCATGGCGTTCGCCCGCAAGGGCTCAGAAATCGAGCCCGGCCTCGCGCGCCGCCTCCGCAAGCGCCTTGACGCGTCCGTGATATTTGTAGCCGCCGCGGTCGAAGACGACTTTCGTAATACCTTTTTCCAGCGCGCGCTTGGCGACCAGTTCGCCGACCAGACGCGCGGATTCGACGTTGCCGCCGTTTTCGATTCGATCGCGCAGCGCCTTGTCGAGCGTGGACGCAGCCGCCAGCGTGACCCCGCGCGTGTCGTCGATGATCTGCGCGTACATATGCTTGAGCGAGCGGAAAACATTCAGGCGCGGTCGCTCCGGCGTTCCGAAAACTTTTTTGCGGATGCGGCGGTGGCGGCGTTTCCGCGCTTCGTTGCGGTCGATTTTCTCGATCACGAACTTTGCACCCCCGAATTACTTCTTCTTGCCGGCCTTACCCTCTTTGCGCAGCACGCGTTCGTCCTCGTAGCGGATGCCTTTGCCCTGATACGGCTCCGGCTCGCGGACCGACCGGATTTTCGCCGCGACGATGCCGACTCTCTCCTTGTCGATGCCTTTGACCACAATCTTGTTCGGCGCGGGCACTTCGAACTCAATGCCGGGTTCCGGCTCGATCTCGACGGGATGGGAATAACCGACATGCAAGACGAGTTTCTTGCCGCTCAAGCTGGCGCGATAACCGATCCCGACGAGTTCGAGCGATTTGGAATAGCCTTCGACGACGCCGCGAACCATGTTGAAAATGATGCTGCGCGTCGTGCCGTGAAGCGCCTTGTGCAGCTTCTCGTCCGACGGGCGTTCCACCTTGACGACGTTGCCTTCCACCGTCACGCGCATGTCTTTGTGCAGCTCGCGCGACAGCGTGCCCTTCGGTCCCTTGACGGTCACCCGGCGGTCGTCCAACGTCACGGTGACGCCGTCCGGAATGGCGATCGGCTTGCGTCCGATGCGTGACATGACAGCACCTCCGTTCTCAGCCGTTGGATGTTACCAGATATAGCAGAGCACTTCGCCGCCGGTATTGGCTTGACGCGCTTCCTTGTCCGTCATGACGCCTTTGGACGTGGAAACGATCGCGATGCCGAGTCCGCCGAGCACGCGCGGCATCTCCGCCGCCTTCGCGTACACGCGCAGGCCGGGCTTGCTGATGCGCTTAAGCCCCGTGATGACGCGCTCCTGATTGGGGCCGTATTTCAGGAAAATGCGGAGAATGCCCTTCTTTTCATCCCCAATGTATTCGTAATCGCGGATAAAACCCTCGCGCTTTAGAATTTCCGCGATCTGGCGCTTGATCTTGGACGCCGGAACCTCGACCTTGTCGTGCCGGACCATGTTCGCGTTGCGAATGCGCGTCAGCATGTCGGCGATCGGATCGGACATGGACATGGCGGATCCCTCCTTTTACCAACTGGCCTTTCGAACCCCGGGAATCTGGCCCTTGTACGCCAGTTCGCGGAAACAGATCCGGCAAATCCTGAATTTCCGCAGTACGGCCCGCGGGCGCCCGCAACGTTCGCAGCGCGTGTAGGCGCGGACTTTGAACTTCGGTTTCCGGCGCTGCTTGACGATCATCGAAACTTTTGCCACTGTCGTTTCGCACCTCCGCTTAGGCCCGCGCGAACGGCATGCCGAGCATGTCGAGCAGCTCGCGCGCTTCCTCGTCCGTTTTGGCGGTCGTCACAAACACCACTTCCATGCCGCGCACTTTCTCCACTTTGTCGTAGTCGACTTCCGGGAAAATGAGTTGTTCCCGGATGCCGAGCGTGTAATTGCCGCGGCCGTCGAACGATTTCGGCGAAACGCCGCGGAAGTCTCGTACGCGCGGCAGTGCGATATTGAACAGTTTGTCCATGAAGTAATACATCCGGTCGCCGCGAAGCGTCACCTTCACGCCGATCGGCATACCTGCGCGGATTTTGAAACCCGCGATCGATTTTTTCGCTCGCGTCACGATCGGCTTCTGGCCGGCGATCGCCTGCAGGTCGTTCACGGCCGCGTCCAGCAGTTTGCTGTTGTTCGCCGCGTCGCCGACGCCCATGTTGATGACGATTTTTTCGACGCGAGGTACCTGCATGACGGACGTGTATCCGAATTTCCGCATCAGCGCGGGCGTAATCTCGTTCAGAAAACGTTCCTTCAGCCTTGCCGCCACCGGGAAACCTCCTTTCTTCGCCGCTTCCGTCAGTCAATCACAAGACCCGAACGTTTGGCGACACGCACCTTTTTGCCGTTTTCGAGAATTTTGTAACCGATGCGCGTCGGTCGGCCGTCTTTCGGGTCGACGTGCATGACGTTCGATACGTGAATGGGCGCTTCTTTCTCGATGATGCCGCCCTGCGGATACGCCGGATTCGGCTTCGTGTGCCGCTTGACGATGTTGACGCCTTCGACGAGCACGCGGTTTTCGCGCGGATAGGCGGCGAGCACGCGCCCTTTTTTGCCTTTGTCCTTGCCGGAAATGACGATCACGATGTCGCCCTTGCGCACGTGAAGTTTATTTTTTCCAGCAGGCGCTTTCTTGATCATGACGCTTTTTCGCCCCTCTTCGTTTCAGATGACTTCCGGCGCGAGGGAGATGATTTTCATGAAATCTTTCTCGCGCAACTCGCGGGCGACGGGACCGAAAATCCGGGTGCCGCGCGGGCTTTTGTCTTCCCGGATAATGACCGCCGCGTTTTCGTCGAAGCGGATGTACGAGCCGTCCTTGCGGCGCATCGGCCGTTTCGTCCGGACGATGACGGCGCGGACGACGTCGCCTTTCTTGACAACGCCGCCAGGCGTCGCTTCCTTAACGGAGCAGACGATCATGTCGCCGATCCGTCCGACGCGCCGGCCGCTGCCGCCGAGCACGCGGATGCACATCAGTTTTTTGGCGCCGGTGTTGTCGGCCACGTTGAGTCGCGTAAACGGTTGGATCACCGGAGTCCCCTCCTCTGGCTCATCTCGTTACCGGCCGTTCGATGATGCGCACGAGCCGCCACCGTTTCTCTTTCGACAACGGCCGCGTTTCCATGATCTCGACGAGATCGCCGATTTTCGCCTCGTTGTTTTCGTCGTGTGCCTTGTATTTTTTGGTCACTTTGACGCGTTTGTGATAAAGCGGATGTTTCTTGTGCCGCTCCACGGCGACTACGATCGTTTTCTGCATCTTGTCGCTGACGACACGGCCGATCTGAACTTTCCGCCTGTTGCGCTGCGGCCGGTTGTTCACGCTCGTAACTTCCAAGATCGTCCCCTCCTTCGCGAGGCGTAAATGGCGTCAGCCGATTCCCAGTTCGCGTTCACGCAACACGGTCTTCGCACGCGCGATCTGCTTGCGCAGTTCGCGGATCCGGGCGGGGTTTTCCAGCTGACCGGTCGCCATCTGAAACCGGAGATGAAACAGTTCTTCTTTCAGCCCGTTCACCTTCCGGATGATTTCCTCGTTGGTCATGTTGCGGAAATCACTGGCTTTCATTCCCCTCACCGCCCACATGTTCGCGTTTTACGAATTTCGTCTTGATCGGCAGTTTGTGCGACGCAAGTCGAAACGCCTCGCGGGCGACTTCCTCGCTGACGCCGGCGAGTTCGAACAAAATTTTCCCCGGCTTGACGACGGCAACCCATTTTTCGACATTGCCCTTGCCGCTGCCCATCCGGACTTCGAGCGGCTTCTGCGTCACCGGTTTGGACGGGAAAATTTTGATCCACACTTTGCCGCCGCGCCGAATGTACCGCGTGATCGCGATACGCGCCGCTTCGATCTGGCGGTTCGTGACCCAGGCCGGTTCGAGCGCCTGCAGGCCGTAGTCGCCGAACGCCACCTCGGTGCCGCCCTTAGCGCGGCCCTTCAGGCGACCGCGTTGTTCTTTCCTCCATTTAACGCGTCTGGGCATGAGCATGGTCGTCTTTGGCCCCCTCTCCGCCGCCGGCTTTTTTCTTGACCGGCAACACGTCGCCGCGGTAAATCCAGACCTTGACGCCGATACGGCCGTATGTCGTGTGCGCCTCAGCGAAACCGTAATCGATATCGGCGCGCAACGTCTGCAGCGGAACCGTTCCTTCGCTGTACCCTTCGCTGCGGGCGATTTCCGCTCCGGCCAGCCGGCCGCTCACCTTCGTCTTGACGCCTTTGGCGCCCGCCCGCATGACGCGCTGAATCGCCTGTTTCATCGCGCGGCGGTACGACACGCGGCGCTCGATCTGTTGGGCGATCGATTCCGCGACGAGCGTCGCGTCGAGGTCAGGATTCTTGATTTCGGCGATATTGATGTGAATTTTCTTGTTCGTCATTTTGGCGATCTGGGCGCGCAGGACGTCGATTTCCGAACCGCCCTTGCCGATCACCATCCCCGGCTTCGCCGTATGGATCGTGATGTTGACGCGGTTGGCCGCCCGCTCGATTTCGATTCGGGAGACGGCGCAGTCTTTCAGCTTCTTTTTCAGAAAGTCGCGGATTTTGACGTCTTCCATCAACAGAACGCCGAAGTCGCGTTCGGCGTACCATTTCGATTCCCAGTCCCGGATAATGCCGATTCGAAGTCCTACCGGGCTTACTTTCTGGCCCACGCGTCAGCCCTCCTTCGCCTGTTGTTGCTCCGGCTTCGCCTCCGCCGGCGCTTGGCCGGACGAAGCCGCCGCGGCCGCCGTCTGCTGCGCTTCCGCTTGCGGCGCGCGTTTCGGTTGTCGCTCAACCCGGCGTTCTTCCCGCTCTGCAACGACGACCGTGATGTGGCTCGTCCGCTTCAGGATGCGGTCGGCCCGGCCGCGCGCGCGGGGACGGATCCGTTTGAGCGTCGGCCCCTGATTGACGTAGGCTTCGCAGATGAACAACCGGTCCGGATTCATCGAATAGTTGTGCTCCGCGTTCGCCACCGCCGATTTCAGCACCTTCTCGACGATCGGCGACGCGGCTTTCGGCGTGTGGCGCAGAATGGCGAACGCCTCGCCGACGTTTTTGCCTCGGATCAGGTCGATAACCAGCCGGGCCTTGCGCGGCGAGATCCGCACGAATCGCGCGTGCGCTTTCGCTTGCATCGAAACGTTCGACCTCCTTGTGTGCTCCCGCGTCACCGTTTGGCCGTCTTCTTGTCGTCGCCCGCGTGTCCGCGGAACGTCCGGGTCGGCGCGAACTCACCGAGCTTATGGCCGACCATGTCTTCCGTCACGTAGACCGGCACGTGCTTGCGGCCGTCGTAAACGGCGAACGTGTGGCCGACGAACTCCGGAAAGATCGTCGAACGGCGCGACCACGTCTTGATGACGGCCTTCTTGCCGCTTTCGTTCAACGCTCGCACTTTCTTAAGCAAATGCTCGTCGGCGAACGGTCCTTTCTTCAGGCTGCGGCCCATCGATCTTGCCCCCCGTCATTTCCGTCGACGGATGATGAATTTGTCGGTCGGATTGTTTTTCTTGCGCGTCTTGTAGCCGAGCGTCGGCTTGCCCCACGGCGTCACCGGCGACTTGCGGCCGATCGGCGCCTTGCCCTCGCCGCCGCCGTGCGGGTGGTCGACCGGGTTCATCGCCGAGCCGCGGACGGCCGGCCGGCGGCCGAGCCACCGACTGCGGCCGGCTTTGCCGATGTTGACCAGTTCGTGGTCCTCGTTGCTCACCGTTCCGATCGTCGCCCGACACGTTTTCAGAATGCGGCGGACTTCACCCGACGCCAGCCGGACGACCGCGTACTTGTCTTCCTTGCCGAGCAGCTGGGCGGACGTGCCGGCCGCGCGGACAAGCTGACCGCCCTTGCCGGGTTTCAACTCGATATTATGGATGAGGGTGCCGACCGGAATATTCTCGAGCGGCAGCGCGTTGCCGACCTTGATGTCGGCGTCAGGCCCGGACATAATGACGTCGCCGACTTTCAACCCTTTCGGCGCGATGATGTACCGCTTTTCGCCGTCGGCGTAATGAATGAGCGCGATGAACGCGGTCCGATTCGGGTCGTATTCGATCGTGGCGACTCGTCCGGGAACCCCGTCCTTGTTCCGCTTGAAATCGATGATGCGATACATCCGCTTGTGGCCGCCGCCGCGATGGCGGACGGTGATCCGGCCTTGATTGTTGCGGCCGGCGTGTTTTTTCAGCGGGACAAGCAGCGACTTCTCCGGGCGGTCGGTCGTAATCTCTTCGTACGTCAGCACCGTCATCTGCCGGCGCCCGGGCGAAGTCGGCTTGAACGATTTGACTGGCACGGTGATCACCTTCCTCAGACGCCTTCGAAAAATTCGAGCGGCTTGCTGTCGTCGCTCAGCCGGACGATCGCCTTTTTCCACTCGCGCGTATAACCGCTGTAGCGCCCGAATCGCTTCGGTTTGCCGGGCACGCGCATCGTGTTGACCTTGACGACTTTCACTTTAAAAATCTGCTCGACGGCCTTCTTGATCTCCGGTTTCGTCGCGCGGATGTCGACCTCGAACACGTACTGCTTTTGCTTCATCAGGTCGGTGCTGCGTTCGGTGATGATCGGCCGCTTGATGATGTCGTAGGGGCTGACACCCGTCATTGCGCGAACACCTCCTCGACTTTCGCCACGGCGTCCTTCGTCAGGATGAGCTTGTCGTGACGCAGAACGTCGAGGACGTTGATGCCGTCGGCCGCGATAAACTTGACGCCGGGAATGTTGCGCGCCGACAATGCCGCGTTCTCGTCGAAATCGCCGCTGACGACGAGCGCCTTGCGGTCGACGTTCAGCCGCTTCAGCATGCCAACGAACGCTTTCGTCTTCGGACGCTCGAAGCGCAATTCGTCAAGCACGATCAGTTCGTTGTCCCGTACTTTGGAAGAAAGCGCCGAGCGCATCGCCAGCCTGCGCACCTTTTTCGGCAGCTTGTAAGCGTAGCTGCGCGGCACAGGACCGAACACGACGCCGCCGCCTTTCCATTGCGGGGCGCGGATACTGCCCTGGCGTGCGCGGCCGGTGCCTTTCTGCGGCCATGGTTTACGGCCGCCGCCGCTGACCTCGCCGCGCGTTTTCGTCTTGTGCGTGCCCGCCCGCATCGACGCCTGCTGCATGAGCACGACCTCGTGCATCGCGTGGACGTGCGGTTCGATGCCGAACACCGCATCGGACAGCTCGATTTCGCCCACCTGTTCGCCGTTCATATTGTAAACCGCCACTTTCGGCATACGAGCGATCCTCCCTTCCTCGCATCCGTCCACGTCAAGCCTGCTGCTTGACCGTCGACCGGATGCTGAGATAACCGTTGCGCGGACCCGGCACGGAACCTTTGACGAGTATGAGGTTGCGCTCGGCATCCACTTTCACGATGGGCAGTTTCTGGATCGTGACGCGTTCGTGCCCCATGTGTCCGGGAAGTTTCTTGCCTTTCGGAACGCGGTTGGCGTCGCGGATAATCGCAAGCGTCCCGGGGCCGCGGTGATATTTGGAACCGTGCGCCATCGGCCCTCGCGACTGCCCGTGACGCTTGATCGCGCCGGCAAATCCTTTACCTTTCGATGTGCCGGTCACGTCGACAAGCTCGCCTTCCTTGAAAATGTCGGCGCGAATCTCCTGGCCGACTTCATAATCCGCAAGATTGACGCCGCGAATCTCGCGAATGAACCGTTTGGGCGTCGTTCCCGCCTTTTTGGCGTGGCCGATCTCCGGTTTGGTCGCGTTTTTTTCCTTTTTGTCCTCAAAGCCAAGCTGAATCGCTTCGTAACCGTCGTTTTCCATACTCTTTTTTTGGAGAACGACGCACGGACCGGCCTGAATGACCGTAACCGGAACGACGGTGCCGTCTTCGGCGAAAATCTGCGTCATGCCGATTTTTTTGCCCAAAATCCCCTTCATGTCGATGGACACCCTTTCTGCCGTTCACCCGCTATCCTAAGCGGTCACAGCTTGATCTCAATGTCCACGCCCGACGGCAAATCGAGGCGCATCAGCGCGTCCACCGTCTGCTGCGTCGGATTAACGATGTCGATCAGTCGTTTGTGCGTGCGGATCTCGAACTGTTCTCGCGAATCCTTGTATTTATGGACCGCCCGCAGAATCGTGATGATCTGTTTTTCCGTCGGAAGCGGTATCGGGCCGGACACGTCGGCACCGGACCGTCTCGCCGTCTCGACGATTTTTTCCGCCGATTGGTCGAGGACGCGATGATCGAACGCCTTCAACCGGATGCGGATTTTTTGTTTTTTCGCCATAGGTCGTCCCTCCCGGCATCGCCCAAATTCGCTTCGGACCTACTCAGCGGAAATGACCCGACGCACCCCCTATGGCAAAGGGTCCGGGTGTATCGGCAACCTCCCGCTTCATCGCCCTTAAAAACCAACGCTCTCTATTATAACCGAACCCCTCGCTTCCCTGCAAGACCAAAAACGGTCGGATCCCGCCGAGAGGGCGGGACCCGACCCGCTCACGGAAGCGCAGCCCGTATCGTCGCCGGGCGCGTTACTTGAGGATGGAGTCCACGGCGCCCGCGCCGACCGTGCGGCCGCCCTCGCGGATCGCAAAACGCGTGCCTTCCTCGATCGCGACCGGTGCGATCAGTTCGACCGTCACTGTGACGTTGTCGCCCGGCATGACCATCTCGGTGCCTTCCGGCAACTGGATGACGCCGGTGACGTCCGTCGTCCGGAAATAAAACTGCGGACGATAGCCGGAGAAGAAGGGCTTGTGTCGGCCGCCTTCCTCTTTCGTCAATACGTACACCTGCGCCGTAAACGTCGTGTGCGGCTTGACGGTGCCCGGCTTGACCAGCACTTGGCCGCGCTCGACTTCCTTGCGGTCGATGCCGCGCAGCAGCACAGCGATGTTGTCGCCCGCCTGGGCTTCGTCGAGCAGCTTGCGGAACATTTCGACGCCGGTGACGACCGTTTTCTTCGTTTCTTCGGCAAGCCCGACGATCTCGACTTCGTCGCCGACCTTGACCGTCCCCCGCTCGACGCGGCCGGTCGCCACCGTACCGCGGCCGGTGATCGAGAATACGTCTTCGACCGGCATCAGGAACGGCTTGTCGACTTCGCGTTGCGGCGTCGGAATGTAGCTGTCGATTTTCTCGAACAGCTCGATGATTTTGTCCGCCCACGGGCCATCCGGATTTTCAAGCGCTTCGCGCGCCGAACCGCGGACGACCGGCACTTCATCGCCCGGGAAGTCGTATTCCTTCAGCAAGTCGCGTACTTCCATTTCGACAAGTTCGAGCAGTTCTTCGTCCTCAACCATGTCGCATTTGTTCAGGAATACGACGATGTAAGGCACGCCTACCTGACGGGCGAGCAGAATATGTTCCCGCGTCTGCGGCATCGGACCGTCGGCGGCGGAAACGACGAGAATCGCGCCGTCCATCTGGGCCGCGCCGGTGATCATATTCTTGACGTAGTCGGCGTGGCCGGGACAGTCGACGTGGGCGTAGTGCCGGTTCGGCGTCTCGTACTCGACATGGGCCGTCGAGATGGTAATGCCGCGTTCGCGTTCTTCCGGCGCCTTGTCGATTTGGTCGTACGCCGTCGGCGTCGCAGTGCCGTACCGCCTCGACAGCACGTACGTGATGGCGGCCGTCAGCGTCGTCTTGCCGTGGTCGACGTGGCCGATCGTCCCGATGTTGACGTGCGGCTTTGTGCGTTCGAATTTTTGCTTGGCCATGTAAATCTTTTCCTCCTCGCGCGTTGGATTTAGCAGGCGCTATGCGCCTTGCTTTTTCGCGATGATTTCGTCGGCGATGTTCTTCGGAACTTCCTCGTAATGGGACAGTTCCATCGAATACGTCCCGCGCCCCTGCGTCCTCGAGCGGAGCGTCGTCGAGTAGCCGAACATTTCGGCCAGCGGCACTTTCGCACGGATGACCTGCGCCCCCGCGCGGGTGTCCATGCCTTCGATCCGGCCGCGTCGGGAATTGAGGTCGCCCATGACGTCGCCCATGTATTCCTCCGGCACGACGACTTCCACTTTCATGATCGGCTCGAGCAGCACAGGGTTGCACTTGTCCTTCGCCGCTTTGAGCGCGAGCGAAGCGGCGATCTTGAACGCCATTTCGCTCGAGTCGACGTCATGGTACGATCCGTCGAACAGAATCGCCTTGATATCGACGAGCGGATAGCCGGCGAGCACCCCGTTGCGCATCGCCTCTTCAATGCCGGCCTGCACGGCCGGAACGTATTCTTTCGGCACGACGCCGCCGACGATCCGGTTTTCGAACTGGAATCCCGACCCCGGCGGCAACGGCTCGAACTCGATCCAGACATGGCCGTACTGGCCGCGCCCGCCGGTCTGGCGGATAAACTTGCCCTCGACTTTGGCCGAGTTGCGGAATGTTTCGCGATAAGCGACCTGCGGCTTGCCGACGTTGGTTTCCACCTTGAACTCGCGGTACATGCGGTCGACGATGATTTCGAGATGGAGCTCGCCCATTCCCTGGATGATCGTCTGACCGGTCTCCTCGTCGGTGTAGTACCGAAACGTCGGGTCTTCTTCGGCAAGCCGGGACAGCGCCTGACTCATCCGCTCCTGGTCGGCCTTCGTCTTCGGCTCGACCGCAACGGAAATGACCGGGTCCGGGAACTGCATCGATTCGAGTACGATCGGATGCTTTTCGTCGCACAGCGTGTCGCCGGTCGTCGTATCCTTCAGGCCGACGGCAGCGGCGATGTCGCCCGCGAACACCTGGTCGATCTCCTCGCGATGGTTGGCGTGCATCTGCAAAAGCCGTCCGATCCGCTCGCGCTTGCCTTTCGTCGAATTGAGTACGTACGTGCCGGAGCTGAGCGTCCCGGAATACACGCGGAAAAACGTCAGCTTGCCGACGAACGGGTCGGACATGATCTTGAACGCAAGCGCAGCGAACGGCTCCTCGTCAGACGATTTGCGCGTCGCTTCTGAACCGTCCTCGAGATGTCCGCGGACATCGGGAATGTCGGTCGGCGCCGGCAAATAGTCGACGACAGCGTCGAGCAACAGCTGCACGCCCTTGTTTTTATACGAGGAACCGCACAACACGGGAAAAATTTTGCCTTCGCACACGCCTTTGCGCAGAACCCGCTTCAGTTCCTCGACGGTGATCGACTCACCCTCCAGATATTTCATCATCAGCTCTTCGTCGAGCTCTGCGACTTTCTCGAGCAGTTCGGTGCGATACTGTTCGACGCGCTCGGCGTATTCGGCCGGAATCTCCGTCCGCTCGATCACTTTGCCGAGATCGTCTTTATAGATATAGGCGCATTGCTCGATCAGGTCGATGATGCCGACGAAGTCCGCCTCCGCACCGATCGGAAGCTGAATCGCCACCGCGTTGGCGCGCAGCCGGTCGCGCATCTGGGCAATGACGGACGGAAAATCGGCGCCGACGATGTCCATCTTGTTGACGTACGCGATGCGCGGCACGCCGTATTTGTCCGCCTGGCGCCAGACCGTCTCCGACTGCGGCTCGACGCCTTCCTTCGCGCTGAAAATGGCGATCGCGCCGTCTAACACGCGCAGCGACCGCTCGACTTCCACCGTGAAATCAACGTGACCCGGTGTGTCGATGATGTTGATGCGATGGCCCTTCCAGAAACAGGTGGTCGCGGCGGACGTGATCGTGATGCCGCGCTCCTGTTCCTGTTCCATCCAGTCCATCGTGGCGGAGCCTTCATGCACTTCGCCGAGCTTGTGGGTGCGGCCGGTATAAAACAGGATGCGCTCGGTCGTCGTCGTTTTGCCCGCGTCGATATGCGCCATGATCCCGATGTTGCGCGTTTGCTGCAACGAGACTTGTCTGGGCATGACGGTCGTTAGTCCCCTTTCATCCCCTTTTCCCCCGGATTACCAGCGGTAGTGCGCGAACGCGCGGTTCGCCTCGGCCATCTTGTGCGTTTCCTCGCGCTTCTTGACGGCTCCGCCGGTATTGTTGCTGGCGTCGATGATCTCGTTCGCCAACCGCTCCTGCATCGTCTTTTCCCCGCGCAGCCGGGCATAGTTTACCAACCAGCGCAAGCCGAGCGATACACGTCGGTCCGGCTTGACCTCGATCGGCACCTGGTAGTTCGCGCCGCCGACACGTCTAGCCCGCACTTCCAAGACCGGCATCACGTTTTTCAACGCCTGCTCCAGTACGTCCAATGGATCGCGCCCGGTGCGCTGCCGGACGATCTCGAACGCTTCGTACAGGATGCGCTGCGCGACTCCTTTTTTTCCGTCGACCATGATGCGGTTGATCAGTCGGGTGACCAGCTTGCTGTTGTAGATCGGATCCGGCATCACGTCGCGCTTCGGTACGGGTCCCCTGCGTGGCATCGTCATCCCCCTTTCGCGTCGCGATTATTTCTTCTCCTTCGGCCGCTTCGCGCCGTACTTGGAACGGCCCTGCTTGCGGTTGGCAACGCCAGCCGCGTCCAACGTCCCGCGGATGATATGGTAGCGGACGCCCGGCAGGTCCTTGACGCGGCCGCCGCGAATGAGGACGACGCTGTGCTCCTGCAGATTATGGCCGATTCCCGGGATGTACGCGGTCACTTCGACGCGGTTGGTCAGGCGAACGCGCGCATATTTCCGCAACGCGGAGTTCGGCTTCTTCGGCGTCATCGTGCCGACGCGGACGCAAACGCCGCGCTTTTGCGGAGAGCTCAGGTTCGTCTGGACCCGCTTTAGGGCGTTGTATCCTTTTTGAAGAGCGGGCGACTTGGACTTTACGATCTTGGCCTGACGACCTTTGCGCACCAACTGGTTGATGGTTGGCATACGGCCACCTCCTTTTGAGACGTAGCAAGCCCACAGATCCAGGCGTTCAACGACGGACAATAAGGAAAGGGCAGATGCCGGCCGGCAAACGGCCCGCATTCGCCCTTCCCCGTGCCACGCCTCGTCATGCGCCCGGCCGCTTCACTCACGCTCAATCGCCGCCATCGCCGCGCCGACTTCGATGCCGCAAGCTTTACCGAGCTGCTTCATCGAGTCGACGTACGTGACGGGTATCCCCTTCTGCCGGCAAAGATCGACGACTTTCCCCGTCACTTTCGGGTCGGCGTCCTTGGCGACGAACACTTCGCTCGCTTTACCGGATTCGACCAGCCTGGACGTCTGTTTGGTGCCAATGCGCAGCTTCCCGGTCAGCTTCTCTTTCCCAAGCGGCATGCGGAACACACTTCCTCGAATCAAAAGCGACCTTCGGGATTGGCACACTCCGTAATATTAGCACCCGACGGATTGCCTTGTCAAGAACCCGACTCGACCGCTACTTCCGGGGCCGTTTCGGAAGACGTTCCGCCCTCCTGGGCCGATTCGGTTTCCGGACCGACGACGCGGAGTTGACGATACCGCATCATGCCGGTACCGGCGGGGATCAGTTTGCCGATGATCACGTTTTCTTTCAAACCGAGCAACCGGTCGACCTTGCCCTTGATCGCCGCGTCGGTCAACACCCGCGTCGTTTCCTGGAAGGACGCGGCGGACAAGAACGAGTCGGTCTCCAGCGACGCCTTGGTAATGCCGAGCAAGACGGGTTTGGCGACTGCGGGCTCACGGCCGGCCAGCAGCGCTTCCCGGTTGGCCTTCTCGTATTCGTGCAGGTCGACGTACGATCCCGGCAAAAGCTTCGTGTCGCCGCTGTCGACGATGCGGACCTTACGCAGCATTTGCCGGATCATAACCTCGATGTGCTTGTCGTTGATTTCGACGCCCTGGTTGCGGTAAACGCGCTGCACTTCCTGCAAAATGTAGTTCTGGACGCCGCGAATGCCCTTGATGCGCAGCATTTCTTTCGGGTCGATCGCGCCGTCGGTCAACTCGTCGCCGGCTTCGACTGTCTGGCCAACCGGCACGCGGATGCGCGAACCGTACGGCACGGCGTACACTTTCGTCTCCGTTTCGCCCTCGATGACGATCTCGCGGCGGTCTTTCGCCTCGCGAATTTCGCGCACGACGCCGTCGATTTCGGAGATGATCGCCTGACCCTTCGGATTGCGCGCCTCAAACAGCTCCTGGATGCGCGGCAAGCCCTGCGTGATGTCCTCACCGGCGACGCCACCCGTGTGGAACGTGCGCATCGTCAGCTGGGTACCGGGCTCGCCGATCGACTGAGCCGCGATAATGCCAACCGCTTCGCCGATTTCGACGTGCTTGCCGGTCGCCAGATTTCGGCCGTAACACTTCTGGCAGACGCCGTGCGGCGTCCGGCAGCTCAAGATCGAGCGGATCATGACGCGCTCGATGCCGGCTTTGACGATCGCGTCGGCTTTCTGGGCGTCGATCAGTTCGCCGCGGCGGACGATGACCTCACCGGTCTCCGGATGGCGAATCGTCTCGAACGCGTACCGGCCTTCGATCCGGTCGTACAGATCCTCGATCACTTCGCGGCCGTCGTGAATGCGCGTGACGACGAACCCTTTGTCCGTGCCGCAGTCTTCCTCACGCACGATGACGTCCTGAGCAACATCGACAAGCCGACGCGTCAGGTAACCGGAGTCCGCCGTCCGAAGCGCGGTATCGGCCAAGCCTTTGCGCGCGCCGTGGGTCGAGATAAAATATTCGAGCACCGTCAGACCTTCGCGGAAATTCGACTTGATCGGCAGCTCGATGATCCGGCCCGACGGGTTGGCCATCAGCCCGCGCATGCCGCCGAGCTGCGTGATCTGCGACTTGTTGCCGCGCGCCTTCGACTCGACCATCATGTTAATCGGGTTGAACCGATCGAGCGACTTCATCAGAATGTCGGTGATCCGGTCCTTCGCCTTGCCCCAAATGTCGATGATGCGGTCGTAGCGCTCTTCGTCCGTAATCAGACCGCGGCGGAACTGGTTGGTGATGATGCGGATTTTTTCTTCGGATTCCGCCAGAATCTGTTCTTTCTCTTTCGGAATTACGATGTCCTCTACGCCGACGGTAATGCCGGCACGTGTAGAATACATAAACCCGTTTTCCTTGATTTTGTCCAGGATGATCGACGTTTTCGTCGCTTCATAGCGGCGGAAGCACTCAGCGATGATCATGCCGAGATAGTCCTTGCCGACCGCACCGCGGCTGGGCACCTGCCGCACGAATTCGCGCAGATCGACGCCCTTTTCGAATACGAAATATTCGTCTGGCGTACCCTCCAGGAGGTTTTCCTTTGTCGCCTCGTTGATGTACGGAAAATCCTCCGGAAACATTTCGTTGAAGAGAATCCGTCCGACCGTCGTCACGAGCAGCGCATTCCGTTGTCGTTCCGTAAAACACGTTTTGCCGAGCGCCCGGGCCGGCACGACGACACGGGCGTGCAGCGACACGAGACCGCGGTGATAAGCGCTGATCGCCTCGTGCGCCGTATGGAACACGAACCCGGTCCCCTTCGCGTTGGGATCGTCCATCGTCATATAGTAGCACCCGAGCACCATGTCCTGCGACGGCGTGACGACCGGCTTGCCGTCTTTCGGGTTAAGGATGTTGCCGGTCGCCATCATCAGGATGCGCGCCTCGGCCTGTGCCTCAGCCGAAAGCGGTACGTGAACGGCCATCTGGTCGCCGTCGAAGTCGGCGTTGTACGCCGTGCAGACGAGCGGATGCAGCTTGATCGCGCGGCCCTCGACGAGCACCGGTTCGAACGCCTGAATGCCAAGCCGGTGCAGCGTCGGCGCGCGGTTTAAAAGCACCGGGTGTTCCTTGATGACTTCCTCCAGCACGTCCCAGACTTCCAGACTGGCGCGCTCGACTTTCCGCTTGGCGCTCTTGATGTTGTGGGCCAAACCTTTATTGACGAGCTCTTTCATGACGAACGGCTTGAACAGCTCGAGTGCCATCTCCTTCGGCAGGCCGCACTGGTACATCTTCAAGTTCGGCCCGACGACGATGACGGACCGGCCGGAATAGTCGACGCGTTTGCCGAGCAGGTTTTGCCGGAAACGGCCCTGCTTGCCCTTCAGCATGTGGCTGAGCGACTTGAGCGGCCGGTTGCCGGGTCCCGTCACCGGACGGCCGCGCCGGCCGTTGTCGATCAGGGCGTCGACCGCCTCCTGCAGCATCCGTTTTTCGTTCTGTACGATAATATCCGGCGCGCCGAGGTCGAGCAGCCGTTTCAGCCGATTGTTGCGGTTGATGACGCGGCGGTACAGGTCGTTTAAGTCGGACGTCGCGAACCGGCCGCCGTCGAGCTGCACCATCGGCCGCAGTTCGGGAGGAATGACGGGCAAAACCTCGAGCACCATCCATTCCGGACGGTTGCCGGAATTGCGGAACGCCTCCATCACCTCAAGCCGCTTTATCAAACGGTTGCGCCGCTGCCCCTGGGCGGTTCTCAATTCTTCTTTCAGCATCTCGACCTCTCGGTCGAGATCGATCTCCGCCAGCAGCTTTTTGATCGCCTCGGCGCCCATGCCAGCCTGGAACGCATAGCCGTACTTCTCACGATAGCTGCGGTACTCTTTTTCGGAAAGGAGTTGCTTTTTTTCCAGAGGTGTATCGCCCGGATCGGTGACGACATAGGAGGCGAAATAGATAACCTCCTCCAGGGCGCGCGGCGACATGTCGAGCACGAGTCCCATCCGACTCGGAATACCCTTTAAATACCAGATATGTGAAACCGGAGCCGCCAGTTCGATATGGCCCATCCGCTCGTGGCGCACTTTCGAGCGCGTCACCTCGACGCCGCACCGGTCGCAGACGACGCCCTTATAACGGACACGCTTGTACTTGCCGCAGTGACATTCCCAGTCCTTTGTGGGACCGAATATTTTTTCGCAAAAAAGACCTTCTTTTTCCGGCTTGAGCGTCCGATAGTTGATCGTTTCCGGCTTTTTGACTTCGCCGTACGACCACGACCGGATTTTGTCCGGAGAAGCCAGACCGATCTTCATGAACTCGAAATGATTGACGTCCAGCAAGGGGCGACCCTCCTCACGCGCATGGCGCCGGTGTCATTTGATGCCGACATCTTTCGTGCCGACTTCGAGATCCGGAAGGTTGAGGCTCAGCTTGTCGCTGCCGCCGTCCTCCTCTTCTTCGAATTCCTTGATCTCGATTTCCTGTTCGTCGCCGGCCAAAATCTTGACGTCCATGCCGAGGCTCTGCAATTCCTTGATCAACACCTTAAACGATTCCGGCACGCCGGGCTCCGGCACGTTCTCGCCCTTGACGATCGCTTCGTACGTCTTGACTCGCCCGACGACGTCGTCGGACTTGACGGTCAGAATTTCCTGAAGCGTATAGGCGGCGCCGTAAGCCTCGAGCGCCCACACTTCCATCTCGCCGAACCGCTGGCCGCCGAATTGGGCTTTGCCGCCAAGCGGCTGCTGCGTGACGAGCGAATACGGCCCCGTCGACCGTGCATGAATTTTGTCGTCGACCATGTGGGCAAGCTTGATCATGTACATGACGCCGACGGTCACCTCGCGCTCGAACGGCTCGCCCGTGCGGCCGTCGTACAGAATCGTTTTGCCGTTCGGTTGCATGCCGGCTTCCTTCATCGTTTCGAACACGTCTTCCTCACGCGCGCCGTCGAACACGGGCGTCGCAACGTGAATGCCCAGTGCTTTGGCCGCCATGCCGAGATGGACTTCGAGGATTTGGCCGAGGTTCATGCGGCTCGGCACGCCGAGCGGATTGAGCACCACGTCGACCGGGGTGCCGTCGGGCAGAAACGGCATGTCCTCTTCCGGCAAAATGCGGGCGATGACGCCTTTGTTACCGTGGCGTCCGGCCATTTTGTCGCCTTCGGAAATTTTCCGCTTCTGCGCAATGTAGACGCGCACGAGCTGATTGACGCCGGGCGGGAGTTCATCGCCGTTGTCGCGCGTAAACACCTTGACGTCGACGACAATGCCGCCGGTGCCGTGCGGCACGCGCAGCGAGGTATCGCGCACTTCGCGCGCCTTTTCGCCGAAAATCGCATGAAGCAGGCGCTCTTCCGCCGTCAGCTCGGTTACACCTTTCGGCGTCACTTTGCCGACGAGTATGTCGCCGGCGCTGATCTCCGCGCCGACGCGAATGATGCCGCGCTCGTCGAGGTTGCGAAGCGCGTCTTCGCCGACGTTCGGAATGTCGCGAGTGATTTCCTCGGGACCGAGCTTCGTGTCGCGCGCCTCGCACTCGTATTCCTCAATGTGGATCGAGGTATATACGTCTTCCTTGACGAGGCGTTCGCTGAGCAAAATCGCGTCTTCGTAGTTGTATCCTTCCCACGGCATGAACGCCACGAGCACGTTGCGGCCGAGCGCAAGCTCGCCCTGTTCGGTCGACGGGCCGTCGGCGATGATATCGCCTTCCCGGACAACGTCGCCTTTGCGGACGAGCGGCCGCTGGTTGATGCAGGTGCCCTGGTTGGACCGCAAAAACTTATGCAGCTTGTATTTATCGACGTTGCCTTTCACTTTCCGTCCATCGACGGTGCCGGTACGGCGAACCCAAATCTCGTTCGCCGTCACGCGTTCGACGACGCCGTCATGTTTGGCAATGACGCAGACGCCGGAATCCTTGGCCGCCTTGTATTCCATGCCGGTGCCGACGATCGGCGCCTCCGGCACGAGCAGGGGCACCGCCTGGCGCTGCATGTTGGAACCCATCAGCGCACGGTTGGAGTCGTCGTGCTCGAGGAACGGTATAAGCGCCGTCGCGACAGACACGACCTGCTTCGGCGAAACGTCCATGAAGTCGACGCGATCTTTCGGTAACGTTAAAATGTCGTCCTTGTACCGCACGACGACGTGATCATGTTTGAACGTACCGTCCTCGTTCAGCTCCGCGTTCGCCTGCGCGATGACGTAATTGTCTTCCTCGTCGGCGGTCAGGTAGACGATCTCGTTCGTCACGCGTCCGGTCGCCGGGTCGACCTTGCGGTACGGCGCCTCGATGAACCCATATTCGTTGACGCGCGCGTAGGTCGACAGCGAGTTGATTAGGCCGATGTTCGGGCCTTCCGGCGTTTCGATCGGACACATACGTCCGTAATGCGAATGATGGACGTCGCGCACCTCGAAACCGGCGCGCTCGCGCGTCAAGCCGCCCGGGCCAAGCGCGGAAAGGCGCCGCTTGTGCGTCAACTCGGCCAGCGGGTTGGTCTGGTCCATAAACTGCGACAGCTGGGAGCTGCCGAAAAACTCCTTGATCGCCGCAATGACCGGACGAATGTTGATCAAAGCCTGCGGCGTGATCAGGTTGGCGTCCTGGATCGACATCCGTTCGCGAACGACGCGTTCCATGCGCGCCAAGCCGATGCGGAACTGGTTCTGCAAAAGTTCGCCGACCGACCGGAGACGGCGGTTGCCAAGATGGTCGATGTCGTCGACGTCGCCGACGCCGTGCAGCAAATTGATAAAATAGCTGACGGACGCGACGATGTCAGCGATCGTAATGTGTTTGACCGATTTGTCGACGCGGCCGTTGGAAATGATTTTGATGATCTTGCCGTCTTCCGCCGGCGAATAGATTTTGACGCTCTGCACGCGGATCGAATCGACGTCCAGCACGCCGCCGGACAGGCGATACACCTCTTCGCAGACGCCCTCATCGGCATCGAGCGCCGGCAAAATCGCGTCGAGCAGCCTGCGGTCGACCAGCTGACCGGCCTCGGCCAAAATTTCACCCGTCTTCGGATGGACGATCGGTTCGGCCAACCTTTGATTGAACAGCCGGTTTTTTAAATGCAGCTTCTTGTTCATCTTGTAGCGGCCGACCGGCGCAAGATCGTACCGCTTCGGATCGAAAAACCTCGAAATCAGCAAATTCCGAGCGTTCTCGATCGTCGGCGGCTCGCCGGGACGAAGCCGTTCGTAAATCTCGATCAGCGCGCGCTCCGGCGAATCGGTATTGTCCTTTTCCAGCGTGTTCCGAATAAATTCGTCGTCGCCAAGCAGTTCAAGGATCGCGGCGTCGGTGCCGAAGCCGAGGGCGCGAAGCAGCACGGTGACCGGAATTTTGCGCGTCCGGTCGATGCGCACATACACGATGTCCTTCGCGTCGGCCTCAAGCTCCAGCCAGGCGCCTCGGTTCGGAATGACGGTTGCCGTATACGTTTTCTTGCCGTTTTTGTCCGTTTTCGCGCTGAAATAAACACTCGGGGAACGAACGAGCTGGCTGACGATGACGCGCTCCGCACCGTTGATGATAAATGTGCCCGTCTCCGTCATGAGCGGAAAATCGCCCATGAACACTTCCTGCTCTTTCACTTCGCCCGTCTCGTGATTGATTAGACGCACCTTCACACGAAGCGGGGCCGCGTACGTGACGTCGCGCTCCTTCGCCTCGTCGACGTCGTATTTCGGATCGCCCAGCGTGTAATCGACGAACTCCAGCGCGAGATTGCCGGTAAAATCCGTAATCGGAGAGATGTCGCGGAATAATTCGCGCAACCCTTCGTCCAGAAACCACTGATATGACTTTTTCTGGATTTCGATCAAATTCGGCACTTCGAGCACTTCTTGGATACGCGCATACGTCCTGCGGATACGTCGACCGAATGAGGCGACTTGTCCGGCCAACTTCGATTCACCCCTTATGTCGCGTTCATGTGCCGAGCGGATCAACGACCGGGATCGAAATACCAAAAAAACCTGATAAGGGGAAAAAGAAGAAAAACGGACACCCCCGCTCCCCCTTCAGCCGAGCCGCGAAAAGCCGCACCAAAGGGAAAAATGTTCCAATTCCAGCGTGTCCGTCTTGTAGCCGAAATATACGTTCCGCACCACTCCGGAGTTTCCTTTCCTCGCAAGCTCGGAACCCGTGCGCACTTCGCCCGATCATAAATACTGACATTGCTTAATCATATCACATCTCCGATCTTGAGTCAAATCATGCGCGCCCTGAAGCCCTGAAAACGTAATAACCTTTGCGCCGGTTCACGACGTCCGCGTCCGGAAACAGCTCCTTCAGTTTTTCAAACGCTGAAAGCGCGCCCTGCTGCTTGCGCATGACGACCCAAAACGCTCCGCCGGGCGCAAGATGCCGGGCCGCCTGCTCGAACAAGCGATAAACGACGGCTTTTCCCGCCCTGACCGGCGGGTTTGTCAGAATGACATCGAACGCCTCGCCCAATACGGGCGCAAATCCGTCACCCGCGAGCACTCGGATACCCGGAACGCCGTTTTGCGACGCATTGAACGCCGCCAGCGCGACCGCGCGTTCATTAACGTCGATCATCGTCACCCGCGCGGTCGGCTCGAGCTTCGCCGCGGCGATGCCGATCGGCCCGTAACCGCACCCGACGTCCAAGACGCGGGCATGCGCCGGAATGTGCATGCACTCGATCAGCAAACGCGTGCCGAAATCCAAGCCGCTGCGGGAAAAAACGCCGGCGTCCGTCCGGAACGCCAGCGTCAGGCCTCGGACGTTGGTGGTGAGGAAACGAACGTCGCTTTTTGCCGTTGGGTTTCGAGTAAAATAATGTTCGCCCAACGCGGGTTCCCCTCTCGGCCGGAGACGTTTTCACGTATCGAAGAAAACGAAAGAAGCGGAACGAACGGTCCCGCTTCTCCGCGTCGTTCGACAGCTTTCATTTCAGCTCGACTTTCGCTCCGGCTTCCTCCAGCTTCGCCTTGATCGCCTCGGCGTCGGCCTTCGAGACTTTTTCTTTGACCGGTTTCGGCGCACCGTCGACCAGGTCTTTCGCTTCCTTGAGGCCGAGGCCGGTAATTTCGCGAACGACCTTGATGACGTTGATCTTCGAGGCGCCCGCCTCGACGAGAATGACGTCGAATTCGGTCTGCTCCGCGGCTTCGGGAGCGGCAGCCGCCCCCGGACCGGCGACGACCGCAACGGGAGCCGCCGCGGTCACGCCGAATTCCTGTTCGATCGCCTTGACAAGATCGTTCAGTTCAAGAACGCTCATCTGCTTGATCGCTTCGATGATTTGTTCCTTGGTCATTGGACATCCTCCCATCGTTTAGGAAAATCGCAACCGTGCCGACGTCCGTCACGACGCCTGGGCGCCGCCTTGCTTCTGCTCGGCGACCGCCTTGACGGCGAGCGCGAAATTGCGGATCGGCGCCTGCAGAACGCTGAGCAGCATGGAAAGCAATCCTTCGCGCGAAGGCAGTTCGGCCAGCGTCTTGATTTCGTCCGGCCCGACGATCCGCCCTTCCAGAACGCCGGCCTTCACTTTCAGGTTTTCGTTCGTTTTCGCGAACTCCGCCAGCACTTTCGCGCAGGCGACCGGATCGTTCTTGCTGAACGCGACGGCCGTGGGGCCGACGAGAACGTCTTCCAGCCCCTGCAGGTTCGTCTGGACGGCCGCCCGACGGACGAGCGTGTTTTTCAGGACTTTGAACTCGACGCCGGCTTCCCGCAGCTTTTTGCGCAGTTCCGTCACCTGCGCGACGTTGAGGCCTCGGTAGTCGGTCAGCACCGCGCAGGCGTAGTCTTTCAGCTTCGCGGCCACTTCGGAAACGATGCGCTCTTTCTCCGCGATGATCTTCGGATTCGCCACGCTTGCACCCCCCTTTATCGCCGGCCCGTACGACAAACCCCCAGGCCGAAAAATCAAAAACGCCTTTCGACCGGCTTTTCCAGCGGCGAAAGGCGGACAATCCGCGCCGTCCGAGCAGATCGCGCGGACGGTGCGGCTGTTTTTCTTTTCCCTTCGCCTCGGCAGGATATTAAGCCGGTTCTCCGGCACCTGCTGTCTACGGCTATTTGCAATCAAGATCCAGCATTCGGCGTTCAACGGAAAACGGCGGTATCGACGCGAACGCCCGGTCCCATCGTTGACGACAGCGAAATTTTGCGAAGATATACGCCCTTCGCCGCAGCCGGCTTCGCCCGGACGACGGCCTCGACGAGCGCCCGCAGGTTTTCAAGCAGTTTATCGGTATCGAACGAAACTTTGCCGATCGCGGCGTGAATCTGCCCCGCGCGGTCGGTACGGAACTCGATTTTCCCCGCCTTGATCTCCTTTACGGCGTTGGCGACGTCGAACGTCACCGTCCCCGCCTTCGGATTCGGCATAAGGCCTTTACCGCCGAGCAAACGGCCGAGTTTGCCGACCTCGCTCATCATGTCCGGCGTCGCGACGCAGACGTCGAAGTCGAACCAGCCCTGCTGGATTTTCTGAATCAAATCGGTGTCGCCGACGTAGTCGGCGCCGGCCTGCTGCGCTTCTTTCGCCTTATCGCCTTTGGCGAAAACGAGCACGCGTCTCGTTTTGCCGGTGCCGTGCGGCAACACGACCACACCGCGGACGGCCTGATCCTGCTTTTTCGGATCGACGCCCAGCCGGATCGCGACTTCGACGGTTTCATCGAACTTGGCCGTCGCGGTTTTTTTCACGAGTTCGATTGCTTCACGCGGCTCATAAGCCGCCTGCCGGTCGATCAGCTTAGCGGCTTCCGTGTACTTTTTACCGTGTTTGGGCATGATGCGTTTCCCTCCTGTGTGGTCCTAACGGTCGAACCTCCCACACCGCGACGCCGACAGCGCAACCGGATACGTCAGTCTTCGACGGCGATGCCCATGCTCCGGGCGGTGCCTTCGACCATGCGCATCGCGGCCTCGATGCTGGCGGCGTTTAAGTCCGGCATTTTCTGTTCGGCGATTTGCCGGATTTTGTCGCGCTTAATCGTGGCGATCCGCTTCTTGTTCGGCTCGCTCGAGCCTTTTTCAAGCCCGACCGCTTTGAGCAACAGGACGGACGCCGGCGGCGTTTTCAGCACGAACGTGAACGACCGGTCTTCGTACACGGTGATCTCCACCGGAATGATCAACCCGGCCTGATCAGCGGTCCGCGCATTGAACTCCTTGCAGAACGCCATGATGTTGACGCCCGCCTGGCCGAGAGCGGGACCGACCGGAGGCGCCGGCGTCGCCTTGCCTGCCGGCAGCTGCAACTTCACGATTTTGATCACTTTTTTGGCCACTTGTCCAACACCTCCTTGCCCGGAATCCGGCCCGACGGAGCTATAGTTTTTCCACTTGGGTAACGTCGAGTTCGAGCGGCGTTTCGCGCCCGAACATGTTCACATGGACTCTCAACTTGCTTTTTTCGGGGATAATCTCTTCGACGGTACCGATGAAGTTGGCGAACGGTCCGGTCTTCACGCGAACCGTTTCTTTCAACTCGAAATCGATCTTCGGCTTCGGTTCTTCAATGCCCATTTGGCGCAAAATTTGATCCGCCTCTTCCGGCTGCAGCGGAACCGGCTTCGAGCCCGACCCGCCGGGACCGACAAAACCGGTCACGCCCGGCGTATTGCGCACAAGGTGCCACGCCTCGTCCGTCTGGATCATTTCGACGAGGACGTAACCGGGATAAATTTTGCGCGTCACCGTCTTTTTGCGGCCGTCTTTGACGACCACTTCCTCTTCCGTCGGCACGAGAATGCGGAAGATCTTGTCCTGCATGTTCAACGATTCGATCCGTTTCTCCAAGTTCGCCTTGACTTTGTTCTCGTAGCCGGCGTATGTGTGGATGACGTACCATCTTTTTTCCATCGCGGCTTTCGTGCTCCTCGTTCTACTCGAGAACAAACCGCAAAACGAACGAAATGATCGAATCGAGAATCCAGAAGTAAACGGCGATGAACGCCACCGTCGTCAATACGACGGTCGTATATCCGACCATTTCCTTGCGGTTTGGCCATTTGACTTTTTTCAGCTCGCGGAAGCTGTCCGAAAAGTACTCCAAAACCGATTGAAAGCTTTGTCTTATTTTTCCCAACAAAGCCACAACGTACACCCCGCTTTCCGTCCCGAAAGCCACTTGAATAGATTATCATAATCGCCCCGCAAACGTCAAGGAGGCGGAATCGCTTGAAATCGACAAAACCGCCCGGAGCGGGGGCGCCCTTCGCGCGGAAGAAACGCGCGACAAACGCCCGGTCCGGACGGTGCTTTTCGTCCGCCGAAAAAACCGAACCGCAGGCTAATACTGTCGTACGGCATCCTGGCACACGTTCGCTTGGATCAGGCATTCGCTCGCCGGTCGCCCCGGGAGCACCGCGTTCTGCTTATTCCCGCACTTCCAGCAACCGCTCGAGCTTGCGCTTGACGCGCTGCAACGCGTTGTCGATCGATTTGACGTGCCGATCGAGATCGACGGCAATCTCCTGATACGAACGGCCGTCCAGGTAAAGCATGAGCACTTTCCGCTCGAGGTCGCTTAAGAGCTCTCCCATTTTATCTTCCAGACCGTCGAATTCCTCGCGGTTGATGATCATTTCCTCAGGGTCGCTGACCCGCGTGCCGCAAAGGATGTCGAGCAGCGTCCGCTCCGAATCCTCGTCGTAGATGGGCTTGTCCAGCGAGACGTAGGAATTGAGCGGGATGTGCTTTTGGCGGGTGGCCGTCTTGATGGCGGTGATGATCTGCCGGGTGATGCACAGCTCCGCGAACGCACGGAACGACGAAAACTTGTCGCTCCGAAAATCGCGGATCGACTTGTAAAGGCCGATCATGCCTTCCTGAACGATGTCTTCGCGGTCGGCGCCGACGAGAAAATAGGCTCTCGCTTTCGCTTTGACGAAATTGCGATACTTGTTGATGAGATACTCCAGAGCCAAGCTGTCGCCGTTGCGGACGGATTCGACGATCTCCTCGTCCGTCATCAGCTCGTACGCGCGCATCTGGACATCGTTGAGGTCGACGCTCACCCGTTATCCCTCCGGCTGACGCTCGCTTACGGCGTCGGGTCGTCTTTTGTCCGACACGCCAGGAAGTCAGCCTAAGTATACAAGAATCGGCCGAACATCGTCAACCATCGGGTTTTAGGCGTTTTTAGAAAACCGACGCTGGCGGACGACCTCGTAAAGCAAAACGCCTGCTGCTACGGACGCGTTGAGCGACGCCACGGAACCGAAAAGAGGAATGCGGACGAGCCAGTCGCATGATTCCCGCACCAGCCGCCCGATGCCCGCGTTTTCGTTTCCGACGACAATGGCGACAGGTATCGTCAGGTCGACGTCGTAAATGTATCGGTCGCCGGAAAGATCGGCGCCGACGACCCAGATGCCGCGCTCGCGAAGCCTACGAATCGCCTGGACGACGTTCGAAACCCGCGCGACGCGGACGTGCTCGACGGCGCCTGCAGACGTTTTGGCGACCGCCGCGGTCAGGCCGGCCGAACGGCGTTTCGGTACAATGACGCCGTGAACGCCGGCGCATTCGGCGGTCCGCAAGATCGCACCGAGATTGCGCGGATCCTCGATCCCGTCCAGCAGCACGAAAAACGGCGGCTGCCCGTCCGACGCCGCACCGCCGAGCAGCTCGTCCAGCTCCCAATAACGCCCAGACGCCGCTTGGGCGACGACGCCCTGATGTGAAACGTCCGGAACAAGATCGTCCAGCTTGCGGCGGTCGACGATCTGTACCGGGATGCCGAGGCGCCGGGCTTCCTCCGAAAGCTCGCGAATGTTGTCGCGTGCGCCCGCTGCCACAAACAGTTTATGGATCGGCCGCCCGGCGCGCAGCGCCTCGGCGACAGCCCGCCTTCCCGCGATATAATCGTGTTCGAGCCCGCCTTCCGACGCCGTCATGACGACTCGCCTCCACTTCCCTCCTCGTTCAAGACCGGGTTGTCGTCCGGCCGCGGCGCGGCATCGTCCGCGGCGTTCCGAAACAATTCGACAAGCCGGTCGGTGCGGCCCGTTAAAAACCAGTACCCGATCAGACACTCGAGTGCCGTACTTGTGCGGTGCGCCCGAACGCCGGAGCCTCTTTTCTTTCGGCCCGATGCGGCATTCCGCCCCTTCCGCGCCATCTCACGCTCTTCGTCCGTCAAAAACGGCGCCCACCGCTCCCACAGCTCGGCCTGTCCTTTCGCCGACACCCAACGGACCGCCTCGCGATTCAAATCGTCGGGACGACGTCGCGGCCCGCAGACGAGATAGAGCCGCACGATCAGCTCCAGAACGGCATCGCCGACATAAGCCAGGACGAGCGGAGACAGCCTTTCCGGCGGTTCGGACGGCATAAAAGGCGGTTTCATTTCCGCTTCCACCGCACGCCCTGCGGCGTGTCTTCCAGCACGATCCCGCGTTCGGTCAAAAGGTTGCGGATCGCGTCCGCCGTCGCCCAGTCCTTACGCCTACGCGCTTCGGCGCGTTCGCGGATGAGCCGCTCCACCTCCTCGTCGAGAAGCGGCGCGACGTCGGACTCATCGGGCAACAGGCCGAGCACTTCGTCGAATTCGCGGAACTGCGCCAACAACCGCTCCAGCGTCGCCTTCGTCGCGACCGGGCGCGCCAACACGCGGTTGGCGAGCGACGTCAGGTCGAACAGTGCAGTAATCGCCTCGGGAGTGTTGAAATCGTCGTTCATTTGCGCGCGAAACCGCTCGCGAATCGCCTGAAGCTCCGCTTCGATCTCCGCATCCGGTTCGCCGTCCAGCACGACCGACAGACGATGGCGAAGGCCGATCAGACAGTTGGCGATCCGCTGCAGGCCGTTCTCCGCTTGGCGGAGCGCCTCGCCGTGATAATTGAGCGGATTGCGGTAATGCGTCGACAGGATCACGAACCGGATCGCCTGCCGGCTCGTCGTTTTCAGCAAATCGCGGACGTTGACGACGTTGCCCAGCGATTTGGACATTTTTTCGTGGTTGACGTTCAAATAGCCGTTATGCATCCAATAGTTCGCCAACGGGCGACCGGTCAGCGACTCGGACTGCGCGATCTCGCATTCATGGTGCGGAAACGGCAGGTCGAAGCCGCCGCCGTGAATGTCGATCGTTTCGCCCAAATATTTGCGGATCATCGCCGAACATTCGATGTGCCATCCCGGCCGGCCTTCCCCCCACGGGCTCGGCCAGCAAATCTCGCCCGGCTTGGCCGCTTTCCAGAGCACGAAATCGTGCGGATTTTCCTTGCGCTCGTCGATTTCCACCCTCGCGCCGGCCTGAAGCGATTCGATCTTCTGTTTCGACAGCTTTCCATAATCGGGAAAAGAAGATACTCGGAAAAAGACGTCTCCGCCCGACTCGTACGCGTGCCCCGACTTGACCAGGGCGTCGATGAACGCGATGATGTCCGGGATCGTCTCCGTCACCCTCGGGTGAACGGTCGCGCGCCTAACGCCCAGCGCATCGGCATCTTCGAAATACGCCCGGATGTACATGTCGGCGACTTCGGGCACGGTCATTCCCGTTTCCGCGGCGCGGCGGATCAGCTTGTCGTCGACGTCCGTAAAATTGACGACGTAGCGCACCTCATAACCCGACCATTCGAAATACCGCCGCACGACGTCGAAAAAAACGAGCGGCCTGGCGTTGCCGATATGAATGTAGTCGTAAACGGTCGGGCCGCAGACGTACATGCGGATTCGGCCCGCTTCCAGCGGCTTGAACGTTTCCTTTTCGCCGGACAGCGTGTTATAAATGCGGATTTGTCCGGACGGCTCCATCCTGTTCGGCACACTCCTTCGCGCGTTTGAGCGCCTCGACTTCGCGGCGAAGTTCGTCGATTTCTTCCTGCATTTTGCGGAACAGGTCGACGACTGGATCCGGCAGCTTGTCATGATCGAGCCGGTTGACGCTGACACCGTTTTGCCGGACGACCCGGCCGGGCACGCCGACGACTGTGCTATGCGGCGGCACTTCAGAAACGACGACGGCGTTCGCGCCGATCTTGCTGTAGTCGCCGACCTTGAACGAACCGAGCACTTTCGCACCGGCGCCAATGACGACGTGGTTGCCGATCGTCGGGTGGCGTTTGCCCTTTTCTTTCCCGGTACCGCCAAGCGTCACGCCTTGATACAGCACGACGTCGTCGCCGATCTCGCATGTCTCTCCGATGACGACGCCCATGCCATGGTCGATGAACAGGCGACGGCCGATTTTCGCCCCGGGATGAATCTCGATGCCGGTGAAAAAACGGCTCGCCTGGGAAATGAAACGCGCCACTGTGAACATGCGCCGTCGGTAAAACCAATGTGCCACCCGATGCGCCCAGATCGCATGCAGGCCGGAGTAGGTCAACACGACTTCCAGTACGTTTTTGGCGGCGGGATCATTCTGGAATACCGCATCGATGTCCGATCGCAACGTTTCCCAAATCCGTTTGATTTTTGAGCCGATCATCGCCGATCACCCACCAAAAAAGCGTCTCGCAGCGTATCGCTGCAGAGACGCTCGGTTCGCGCGGTTCCACTCTGCTTGGATCGCTCCGCCGTCCGGAGGATCCCGCTCGTCGTCGCCCGTAACGCGGGCGTCGCGTCCCGACCTGCCTCCGCCGCGCTGGAGGGAGGCGGCGAATTCGGCCGGACGGCTCCCGGGCGCATTTCCGCACGTCCGGAAGACAGGCGGCTCGCAGCCTCCGACCGCCCTCTCTGGCGTCCCCGAAACGTCGTACTCTCCCGTTCCTCGCCTTTTGCTCCGCCGTTTTTACTTTCCAGCACCACTAGTATAACCGAAACCGCGCCTTACGGCAACCGGGCCAATGCATCGCCGAGACGGCTCAAGACGGTGTCTCGCCCGAGCAGCCGCACGACACCGGCGAGGTCTGGTCCGTGCGCCGAGCCCGTCAATGCCGCACGAACCGGCATATAGAGCATCCTGCCCTTCAACCCGCTCAGCCGCTGCGCTTCGCGGAACATCGCCTTGACGGCGTCCTCCGTCCAGCCTGGCGCCGCCGGCGTCTGCACCACGACGTCGCGAAACGCTCCCAGCGCGGTCCGAGCGCTCGGCTCGGCGAGCGCTTGAACCGCCTCGTCGTCGAAACGCTCCACGCGATCGGCGAAAAAGATGTCCGAAAGCGGCACGATCTCCGCCATATAACGCAACTGGTCGCGATAAAGCGCGACGAGACCTGCGACCCATTCCCGTTGCCCGGGAGACGGATCTGCCGGCATCCGCCCCGCTTTGCGGAGCTGCTCCATCGCCATCTCGGTCAAACGCTCCGCGTCCGCACTCCGGATGTAATGCCCGTTCATCCAATTCAGCTTGTCCGTATCGAACACCGCCGGGCTCTTCTGGACGCCTTCCAGGCCGAACCGTTCCGTCAGCTCCTCGCGCGACAGCAGCTCCTGCGTGTCTTTCGGCGACCACCCGAGCAAAGCGATAAAATTCAGCAGCGCCTCGGGCAAATAGCCGAGTTCGCGGTACTGCTCGACGAATTGGACGACCGATTCGTCGCGCTTGCTCATTTTTTTACGGTCGGGGTTCAGAATGAGCGGCAAGTGGGCGAACTCCGGCGGCGTCCATCCGAACGCCTCGTACAGAAGCAGCTGTCTCGGCGTGTTCGACAAATGCTCCTCTCCGCGGATGACGTGCGTGATGCCCATCAAATGATCGTCGAGCACGACGGCGAAATTGTACGTGGGCATGCCGTCGGCGCGCACGATGACGAAGTCTCCGATGTCGTCGGACGAAAATTCGACGCGGCCGCGAATCCGGTCTTCAAACGCGACGATCCGCCCCTCCGGCACGCGGAACCGGATCGACGGCCTGCGCCCTTCGGCGCGGAACGCCTCGACTTCTTGCGGCGACAGCAACCGGCACCGCCCGGAATAGCCGGCGGAAGCGCCTTTCCGCTCGCGTTCCGCCCGCTGGCGCTCCAGTTCCTCTTCCGTGCAATAACAATGGTAGGCCCGCCCCTGCTCCAGGAGACGTTCGACGAACGGCCGGTAAAGCGGAAGCCGCTCGGACTGCCGATACGGGCCGAACGGTCCGCCGACATCGACGCTCTCGTCCCAGTCGAGGCCCAGCCAGCGCAAACCTTCAAGCTGGCTGGCGATGCCGGATTCGACATGCCTCGTCTGGTCCGTGTCCTCGAACCGGACGACGAACCGGCCGCCGTGCTTGCGGGCGAACAAATAGTTGAACAGCGCCGTGCGTGCGCCGCCGATGTGCAGATGTCCGGTCGGGCTCGGTGCATAACGGACGCGCACGACGTCAGCCATAGGCGACCGACTCCCTTTCTTGCGTTTCAAATGTTTTCATCATACCACAGACCGGACGAGCATGACAACCGCCTGGGCCGCAATGCCTTCTTCCCGCCCGACGAAACCGAGACGTTCCGTCGTCGTCGCTTTGATGTTGACGCGGGCGGGTTCCGTCCCCAGCGCATCGGCGATCCGTTGGACCATAGAGGGAACGTGCGGCGCGATTTTCGGACGCTCGGCGAGCAGCGTGGCGTCGACGTTGCCGACGCGGTAACCCCGTTCTTCCGCGAAAGCTCGACAACGGCGGAGCAGTTCGAGACTGTCGGCACCGCAGTAGGCCGGGTCGGTGTCGGGAAAATGCTTGCCGATGTCGCCCAGCCCGAGCGCTCCAAGCACGGCGTCGCATACAGCGTGTAAGAGAACGTCGGCGTCCGAATGCCCGACCGGTCCTTTCGAATGCGGCAACCGGACGCCGCCAATGACGCAAGGACGTCCTTCCGCCAGCGGATGAACGTCGAATCCGAAACCGACGCGGAACCGATCAAGCGCATCCGCGACGGCGCCGCCGGCCAACCGTTCGGCCAAGCACCAGTCTTCGGGCGTCGTGATCTTGATGTTGTCGTAGCGGCCTTCGACGACGGCGACCGGAACGCCGGCCCGTTCCGCCAGCTCGGCGTCGTCCGTACCGAGAAACCCGAGCCGCTCGGCCTCCTCGTGCGCGCGGAGCAGGTCGGCCACCCGAAACGCCTGGGGCGTCTGCGCCGCCCAAAGACTCCTGCGGTCGGGCGTCTGCACAATCCGCATATTCTCGTCCACCTGCTTGACCGTATCCTTGACCGGCACCGCCAATACGGCAGCGCCCGCCGTTTGCGCCGCCCTTAGACAGCGCAGCGCGTCCTCGGTGCCAAAAAACGGACGGACTCCGTCGTGCACCAGAACATAATCCTCCCCGCCGGCGCCGGACTCGATCAGCGCCCGTAACCCGGCCGACACCGACTGTTGCCGCGTCTGGCCTCCCGCTACCACCGCACGCAGCTTCGCAATACCGTATTGCTCGGCGATCTTCCGAGCCCGCTCCTCGTCGCCCGGCGCGACGACGAGGACGATCGACAGCGTTTCCGGCATCGAATCGAACCGCTCCAACGCGTAAACGACGACCGGCTTGCCGCACAACAACAAAAACTGTTTGCGCTCCGCCGTTTTCATCCTCGTTCCGCTGCCCGCGGCCACGATCAGCGCATGAAATCCTTCCCGACGGCCGGCCATACCGTTCCCCCGTTTCCCAAAACTCCCCGTCTTTTCTGAAGAACATCATATCGCCGTCACTGCGCTTTTTCCAGCGGCTTCGGTCTGGCGAAAATCATGCGGCCGGCCGACGTCTGCAATACGCTCGTCACCATCACCTCGACGCGGGATCCGATATACTCACGGCCGCCCTCAACGACAATCATGGTGCCGTCGTCGAGATAGGCGACGCCCTGTCCGAACTCCTTGCCGTCTTTGATGACGTGGACGACGATCTCTTCCCCGGGCAGCACGATCGGTTTGACGGCATTGGCCAGGTCATTGACGTTCAGAACCGGCACGCCCTGCAGCTCGCAAACCTTGTTCAGGTTGAAATCATTGGTCACGACTTTGGCGTGCAGCAATTTCGCCAGACGCACGAGCTTGCTGTCGACTTCCGCGCAATCTTCGAAATCGCCCTCGTAAATCCACACCTGGACGTTGAGTTCCTTCTGGATCTTGTTCAAAATATCGAGCCCGCGCCGCCCGCGGTTGCGCCTAAGCAGGTCGGACGAATCGGCGATGCGCTGCAGCTCTTCCAGAACGAATTCGGGAATAACCAAGACGCCCTCGATAAAACCTGTTTTGCAGATGTCGGCGATGCGCCCGTCGATGATGACGCTCGTGTCTAAAATTTTGTGGCTGCGGTCTTTGGGCGCCGTATTCGACGACTCCGACGCCCGAGCAGCCGAAGCCCATAACGCCTTGAGCTCGTCGGTTTTGACAGTGCCGAGCCGATAACCGAGCGCCCCGAGCGCCAAAGAGAGCGCGGCCGCAAGCGGCGTCTGGCTTCCCCCAGCCGATTGGATAACCGGCACGAGCAACACGGCGATGACGAGACCGACCAACAATCCGGCCACCCGCGCGCCCAAATCGAACAGCGAAAGGCGCGCAAGCGCCGTTTCCCCCCGGGCAGCCCAACTCGCCAGCACGGGAACCGCCAGACGCGATCCGATCCATCCAGACAACGCACCGACGGCGGTCCATCCATAGATGCCGACGTCGTCCGGCATGACCGGCAACATCGCCGACAGCGTACCGGCATTCGTCCAGCCCAACCAACCGCCTGCAGTCGCCGCAACCGCTTCGAGCAAACGTTTGGTTGTCATGAGATTCTTCACCTCCTCTTGCAGTGCGTTTCGTCCATATCATGCATTATGAACCGTTTTTCTTAGGCATAATCGAAAAGTCAAAAAAAAGCCGACTCCGCCTTCCCGAACGGAAGAACGGAATCGGCATCTTTTCTCACGGCTTGCGACGTCACTTCGTTACGCTTCGCGGTTCACGCCGTCTTCGACCTCTCGGCGGCGACGACGAAATACGTAATACGCCAGCGCATCTACGTTTTGCTTAATCCCCCACAGCGCGTACAGAACGAGCGGTACGAACAAAAACCGCGACAGCTGTCCCGGAAATCGGACGGCAAGCACGACCGCGCCTGCCAATGCGAACGGCACCCAACGCCACGCGCGGCGCGACAAACGCACCATTTTGAAGCTCGGATAGCGCACCGTACTCACCATCAAAAACGAAAGCGCCAGCATGCAACCCATTAGAAAAGCCGGTGACTTGATCTGCTGCCCGAACAGGGCCAACGTGGCCAAAATACCGCCGGCCGCCGGAATCGGCAATCCGACGAACGAGCCCGCAACATTCCCCTGCGCGTTAAACCTCGCAAGACGCAAAGCACCGCAGGCGGGAAACACGGCCGTCAGCATCCAGACGAGCGGCTGGTGGCTCAAATGCTGAAACGCCGTCCAATACACAATCAACGCCGGTGCGACGCCGAACGAAACGACGTCGGACAGCGAATCCAGCTCCTTGCCGAATTCGCTCTGCACCTTCAACGCCCGTGCGATCCGGCCGTCGAGGCCGTCGAGGAGCATGGCGACGATGACGAGAATCGCCGCCAAATCGGGCCGCTCGTGAAAAACGAGCATAATGGATATGATCCCCAAAAAGAGATTTCCTACTGTAAACAGATTCGGAATCGAATGACGGATCATCGTTCGCCACCCCACACCGCCGAACGTGCTGACGGGCCGACGCGATACACATTGATTTTATCGAGTTTAGATATGTCTGTCAATGAAGACTTGCTCCCGAAGACGCCGCAACCCGTCCTGAATCGCTCGCGCACGTACCTCGCCGATGCCGTCCACTTCGTCTAGTTCCTCGATCGAGGCGTTCAAGATCGTCGACAAATCGCCGAACCGGTCGACAAGATTCTGAATGATTCCCGAGGGAAGACGAGGGATTTTGTGTAAAATGCGGTAGCCACGCGGCGACACGGGTTCTTCCATGGCGCTGCCGACGTTGAGATACCCGAGAACGCGCACGACCTGCTGCGGATCGAGCAGTTCCTCCGGCGACATTTTGCGCAGCGCCGTCAGCGCCTCCCGGATTTTGTCCTCGGACGGCTCGCGACAATAGTCCTTGACGAGCAAGTAACCTTCGTGACCGATGCCCGACACGAGTTCTTCCAGCTGCATCTGGATCAGACGTCCCTCGCTGCCGAGCTCGACGACGTAGCGGCGAATTTCCGTCTGGATGCGCCGCACCATTTCCACGCGGTGCAACACGTTCGCCACATCATGCAGCGTCACCGACTCCTCGAATTCCGAGGCGCTCAGATTGGTGAACGCCTGGTCGGAGACCGATTTGTACTTCTCAAGGGTTTGCAAAGCCTGATTCGCTTTGGCCAGGATCACGCCGATGTCTTTGAGCGTATATCGCCAGTTGCCCTGATACAGGGTGATCACGTTCCGCCGCTGCGAAATCGAAACGACCAGCTTGCCGGTCTGCTTGGCGACGCGCTCGGCGGTGCGATGGCGAATGCCCGTTTCGACGGACGGAATCGACGGATCGGGGTTGAGCTGGGTGTTGGCGTATAAAATCTTTTTCAGATCTTCGCTTAAAATGATCGCCCCGTCCATTTTCGCCAACTCGTACAAATGACTTGCGGAAAAATCACAATTGATCGAAAATCCGCCGTCGACGATTTCCATCACTTCTGGGCTGTAGCCGACGACGATCAGCGCTCCGGTCTTCGCCCGCAGCACGTGTTCCAGCCCTTCACGGAAAGCCGTGCCCGGCGCGACGAGCTGCAGCACATGATGAACGGCCTGCTGTTGCGCGTCTTTCTCTTCGCGAATCATCCGTTTCCCCCCTCCTTATCCGATGGCGACTGCCAGCGCTTCGACGACGTCGTCGACGCCGACAACTTCGATTCCCGGCGGGGGCGTCCAGCCTTTCAACGAGCGGCGGGGCAAGATGACGCGCCGGAAGCCGAGCTTTGCCGCCTCACGGACGCGCTGGTCGACGCGCGAAACGGACCGGACTTCGCCGGTCAGGCCGATTTCCCCGAATACAACGTCGTTCGGCGAGGTCGGCCGGTCGCGGAAACTGGACACCGCGCTGACGGCAATGCCCAAATCGACCGCCGGCTCATCGACCCGAACGCCGCCGGCAACGTTGACGTAAACGTCTTGATTTTGCAGGACGAGTCCGACTCTTTTTTCCAGAACGGCGATGATCAGCGAAAGCCGGTTGTGGTCGATCCCCGTCGCCGTGCGCCGAGGCGCTGGAAACGTGGTCGGCGCGACGAGCGCCTGCAACTCTACGAGAATGGGACGCGAACCCTCCATACTGGCCACAACGATCGATCCCGACGCTTTCGCCGGTCGCTCGTCCAGAAATCGTTCCGACGGATTGGGAACTTCCTTCAGACCGGCGTCGCCCATTTCAAACACGCCGATTTCGTGCGTGGAGCCGAAGCGGTTTTTGACGGAACGCAATACGCGGTACGCGTGATGGCGCTCTCCCTCGAAATAGAGCACGCAGTCGACCATATGCTCGAGAAGCCGCGGACCCGCGATGGCACCTTCCTTGGTGACATGGCCGACCAGTACGGTGGCCGGCCCCTGCTGTTTGGCCAGCCGCATCAGATAACCGGTGCACTCGCGGACCTGCGCGACGCTCCCCGGCGCCGACGGCACGGCCGGGTGATAGACGGTCTGGACGGAATCGACGACGAGCACGTCCGGGCGAAGCGAACCAACAGCGGCCTCAATCCGCTCCAAATCCGTCTCGCACAGCACGAACAGCCGCTCCGACAATGCGCCGAGCCGGTCGGCCCTGAGCTTTGTTTGTCTCGCGGATTCCTCACCGGAAACATACAGCACGTTCGAACCGTATTCTGCGATCCGATGGCACATTTGCATCAACAAGGTCGACTTACCGATACCTGGGTCGCCGCCGACGAGTACGAGCGATCCCGGCACAATGCCGCCTCCGAGGACGCGGTCGAGCTCCGCGATCCCGGTCGGCATTCGTCGTTCCGCGGCGCTTTCGATCCGGGTGATCGGAAGCGGCGGTGCGACTTCTCCGCTTGAAAGCGGTGCCCGCGACGATGCTCTTACCCGTTCATCCCATACCGGCACTTCCTCCATCGAACCCCACACGCCGCAGCCCGGACACCGTCCCAGCCATTTCGCGGTTTCGTAACCGCATTCCCGGCAAACGAACTTGATTTTCGGCTTCGCCATCGCCGTCTGCACCCGTTTCCACAAGCTCATCAAAAGTTTATCATGCCGAAAAGCGAATGAAAAGCGGCGGTCCGCCTCTTCGCGCGAACACCGCCGCTGAAAGCGGACCGCCGATTATGCGTCAAGTCTGCTGCGCGACCGGTTCGTTCTTGACGACGACGAGTTCGCCGTCGCGCTCGTCGATCAGCACCGAATCGCCTTTGGCGATCGTGCCCTTGAGCAACTCTTCGGACAACCGGTCCTCGATGTGTTTCTGAATCGCCCGGCGAAGCGGACGGGCGCCGTATTGCGGATCGTAGCCGATCTTGGCTAGAAACGCCTTGGCGCGGTCGCTCAGCTTGAACTCGATTTCCTGCTCCTTCAGCCGTTTTGCCAGCTCGTCGGCCATGAGCGAGACGATGCGGGCGATATGCTCTTCGTTGAGCGAATGGAAGACGATAATCTCGTCGATCCGGTTCAGAAACTCCGGACGGAACGCCTTTTTCAGCTCCGCCATGACTTTTTCCTTCATCTGGTTATAGTCGTGCATTGCGTCGGCCGGAGCCGTAAATCCGAGTTGCGACGATTTTTTGATCGTCTCCGCTCCGACGTTCGAGGTCATGATGATCAGCGTGTTGCGGAAATCGACCGTCCGCCCTTTCGAATCGGTCAATCGACCGTCTTCCAGCACTTGGAGCAAAATGTTGAACACTTCGGGATGCGCCTTCTCGATTTCATCGAGCAGCACGACCGAGTACGGCTTGCGGCGCACCTTCTCGGTCAGCTGACCGCCTTCCTCGTAACCGACGTAGCCAGGCGGCGCACCGACAAGCCGGGAGGTCGAATGTTTTTCCATGTATTCCGACATATCGATGCGAATGACGGCGTTCTCGTCACCGAACAACGCCTCGGCGAGCGCGCGGGCCAGTTCCGTTTTGCCGACGCCGGTCGGACCGAGGAAGATGAACGATCCCATCGGCCGCTTCGGGTCTTTCAGGCCGGCGCGGGCGCGACGAATCGCGCGGCTGACCGCCTGAACCGCCTCGTCCTGGCCGATGACGCGCTTGTGCAAAATTTCCTCCATTTTGAGCAGCCGCTCGGTTTCTTCTTCCTTCAGTTTAACGACCGGAATGCCCGTCCAGCTCGCGACGATCTGCGCGATGTCGTCCGGAGTCACCTCATAATCGGTGCGACCCTGTTTTTCTTTCCATTCGTTCTTCGTGCGCTCCAGTTCCTCCCGCAGCTTCTGCTCGGTGTCGCGCAGCGCGGCCGCTTTTTCGAATTCCTGGCTTTGAACTGCCGAGTCTTTTTCTTTCCGGATGTTCTCTAGTTTTTGTTCGAGTTCCTTCAAATTCGGAGGAACCATGTACGAGCGAAGCCGCACTTTGGAACACGCCTCATCGATCAAGTCGATCGCCTTGTCAGGCAAAAACCGGTCGGTGATGTAGCGGTCCGACAGCCGTACCGCAGTGTCGATCGCCTCATCGGTGATCTTGACGCGGTGGTGCGCCTCGTACCGGTCGCGCAGACCGCGCAAGATGAGAATCGTTTCTTCGGGCGTCGGCTGGTCGACCATAATCGGCTGGAACCGGCGTTCTAAAGCGGCGTCTTTCTCAATGTACTTGCGGTATTCGTCGAGCGTCGTCGCCCCGATGCACTGCAGTTCGCCGCGGGCAAGCGCGGGCTTGAGGATATTGGATGCATCGATCGCCCCTTCCGCCCCGCCAGCCCCGATCAGCGTGTGCAGCTCGTCGATGAACAGAATGATGTTGCCCGCCGCGCGGATTTCGTCCATGATTTTTTTCAGCCGGTCCTCGAACTCGCCGCGGTACTTCGTCCCGGCGACGACCGAACCCATGTCCAGCGTCATGACGCGCTTATCGCGCAGCGTTTCAGGGATTTCGTTATTGACGATTTTTTGCGCAAGCCCTTCGACGATCGCGGTTTTCCCGACGCCGGGCTCGCCGATGAGCACCGGGTTGTTTTTCGTCCGGCGGCTGAGCACCTGGATGACGCGCTCGATCTCTTTCGTCCGACCGATCACCGGATCGAGGTTGCCGTCACGCGCCGCCTGCGTCAGATCTCGCGCCAGGCTGTCCAGCGTCGGCGTGCTGACGTTGGCCGGCGTACCGTGCGTGCTCGTCACCGCCTCGGTCGAGCCGAGCAGCTGGAGTACCTGTTGGCGCGCCTTGTTCAGGCTGACGCCGAGGTTGTTAAGCACGCGCGCCGCCACGCCTTCTCCTTCGCGGATCAGTCCGAGCAAAATGTGTTCGGTGCCGACGTACGGATGGCCGAGCTTGCGCGCTTCGTCCATCGACAGTTCGATCACCTTCTTCGCCCGCGGCGTGTAGGCGATGTTCGTCGGATGCTCGTTGCCGCGGCCGATTAACGCTTCAATTTCGTCCTGAATCTTTTCGAGATTGAGCCCGAGCGCCACGAGCGCCTTGGCGGCGATGCCGTCGCCTTCCCGGATCAGCCCGAGCAAAATGTGTTCCGTGCCGATGTTGTTGTGGCCGAGCCGCACTGCCTCTTCTTGGGCGAGAGCCAGCACTTTTTGCGCGCGTTCGGTAAATCTGCCGAACATCATCGCGGTTCACCCCCGAATCTTACGGTTCAAGGCTGCTTTGCGCCGAGTTTCGCGCGGATCAGCTGCGCGCGACGGACGTCGCGTTCTTCCGGCGACAGCGCTTCGCCGGCCAGCTGTTGCAAAAAACCGGGTTGCGTCATGACCATCAGCTCGTTCAGCGTTTGCGGGCTGACCGATTTTATAATGCCCAGGTGGACGCCAAGCCGCACGTCGGACAACCGCTTCATCGCTTCTTTGGAATCCATGATGGCGGCGTGAGCGAGGATGCCGTACGACCGGTAAATGCGGTCGATCGTCTTGTAACGCGAGTCCTGCATGAGCGAGGCGCGCGCGGTGCGCTCGTGCTCCATGATCTGGCGCGCCACGCGATGCAGGTTGTCGATGATGTCTTCCTCGGTCAGCCCTAGCGTAATTTGATTGGAAATCTGAAACAGATTTCCGGTCGACTCGCTGCCCTCTCCGTACAACCCGCGAACCGCCAGGCCGACTTTCGTGATGGCCGACAGCATTCGATTGATCTGTTGCGTCATCGCCAACGCCGGCAAATGCATCATGACCGACACGCGAATGCCGGTGCCGACATTCGTGGGGCAGCTGGTCAAATACCCTTTTCTTTCATCATACGCGTATTCCAGCCGCGACTCAAACCAGTCGTCGATCCGGTTCGCCTCGTCCCATGTTTCCCGCAGCTGAAAACCCGGACGGAGCACCTGGATACGCAGATGATCTTCCTCGTTGATCATAATACTGACCGACTCGTTCTCGCTCAAAAGCACCGCCCCGTTGCGCGACTCATTAGCCAGGTCGGGGCTAATCAGATGTTTTTCCACCAACACCCGCTTCTGCAACTCGGTCAGTCGATCGAGTTCCAGAAAATGGAATTTGCCGAACTGCTCGAAGCCTTCGGATTCCGCGGCCGCACGCACTTGGTCGCGAACTTCCCGCGACTGCTGGTTGGTCGCCAACGTCGGAAACGGATGCGTGCGCAAATTGCGCGCGATCCGGACGCGGCTCGAGATGACGATGTCGGAATCCGGGCCGCCGCCTTTCATCCAGTCGCTCAACGCTTCTTCGAAAAACCGCCTGTTCATCGACGTCCCTCCTTTCTCCCGGTCAGTTTCCGGACGACGCGTTCAGCTTGCGCTCAAGCTCACGGATTTGGTCGCGAAGTCTGGCTGCCGCTTCGAATTCTTCCCGCTCGACGCGCCATTGCAGCTCGCGCTTCAGATTTTCCAGCTCCCGCTTGTACCTGAGCACGCCTCCGGTTCGTTTCGGCACTTTGCCGACATGGGCGGTATGACCGTGAATGCGCCGAAAAAGCGGGTCGAGCCGGTCGGCGAAATGCCGGTAACAGTCGCTGCAGCCGAACCGACCGCTTTTGCTGAATTGCGCGTACGTCATGCCGCATGTTTCGCACCGCGGCCCGTGGCCGGATTTATGACCGTTGCCCGCAGCCGGCGGATCGAAATCAAGCAAGCCGGACAGAAGGTGATGGATGGAAAAACCGTTCGTACCCGGAATCATTTCGCCCCGCTCGCGCGCACACGCTTCGCAGACGTGAAATTCCGTTTTGTCTCCGTTTACGATTTTCGTAAAATGGAGCGTGGCAGGACGTTTGTTGCAATCCTGACACATCATGTTGAACTCCTCCTTTCACCGAACAATGCGGCGACCATCGCCTTGAACAGACGGGCGCGCACCTCGTCGCGAAGCGGCAGCGGCAATCCGATGGCGTCGCGGCAGAGTGCCGCCCGCAGAAGCGAGGCCTCCCGCGGAGTAGCGCGCTTCGTTTCCTCGAGACGATCGATCAACGCCTCGGCGGTCGACTGATCCAGTCTGTCCCCGGCCGTTCGGAACAGATGCTCGACCAGCCGTTCCTCCGCCGGCCACGTCACCCGCTGGATCCGCACGTATCCGCCTCCACCACGCTTGCTTTCGACCAAGTATCCCCGTTCCACCGTAAATCGCGTCGAAATGACGTAATTGATCTGCGACGGAACACAGCGGAACTTGTCCGCCAATTCGTTGCGCTGAATTTCCACAACGCCGTCTGGACTGTTTTGCAAAATCTGCTTTAAATGTTGTTCAATAAGGTCAGATATGTTTTTCATCGCGATCACCCCTTGACCGGGGACTGACTTTGACTTACTTTGACTTTTATTATAAAAGAGCTTTTGAAAAAAAGCAAGGGGGCTCTGAATAAAGTTTGCCCCCTTTCGACGCTTTTATGCCGTAAACGCGAACTCCAGCCGAAACACCGCCTGCGCGTCCGTAACCGACCGGCTTCTCTGCCGAAAATCAAGCGCATAACAAACATCCGAGTTCCCAAAATGATCCATATGAACCAAAGGAGTGACGACCGGTTCCCAACGTAAGGCGTCATAGGAAACGACCAGATCGCGCGTGCGGCCGCGCAGCGCCACACGTCCGTCGCCGCAAGGCTCGGGAAGCACGGAACAGATGAAACGTTCGACGACGTCCGCAGGACGCCCGTCAAACATAAAACCGTCTTCCAGTACAAGCCGCGGCGGCGTCTCTGCGCCGCGCCAGTCGAACGTCCGCACCCACTCGCAAAGGCCGCAGGCCGCCGCGTCGTACGCCGCCGCAGCCTCCAGCACCAGCCGTGCGTTCAGGCCGTCCGTCCGCACCGAACGGACGGCCGCCCGCGCGTCCGCCCCCGCACGTTGGAAGAGGCCGCCAACGATCGGCACGGAATGGCCCTGCGACCCGTTGCATAGAAAAGTATACCGCTCGCGGCCGAAATAGGCGGCCGAATAAAGCCCGCACCCCAGATCCGTGATGAACGACCGTCCGTCCGCATGCAAAATGAACGAACCGACGTCATTGTGATTGTGCGGCTCGTCGTTATGGCCGCCTTTCGCCGCAAACGCATAAATGCCGGAGCCATCCTCGGCCGCGCGGCGACAGACCAGCCATTGAGCGTCGGGTAAATAGACGGTCCCCTCCGGCCATCGAATTCCCTGTTGTTTGGGATCGTACCAGATGATATTGCGCAATGCGGGAGCCCATCTTCCGCAATGATCCGCAAATAGCGGCGCCCCCAGGCCGCTTTCCGGGACGACGAGATCCGGAAACCGGCGATGCAGGAAATGGGCCAACCCGAGAAAAACCGGCGTTTGCGGAAGGGCGTCGGAAAAGCTTACCGTGTACGTGCCGCTCAAAAACGCGTATTGCTGAAACGCGGCGATTTTTCGCACTTTTTCGGAGGCGAAAAGGTCGATCCGCCCTTCGGAATGGCGCAATAACAAATCAGCAAAATAAGTATAAAACCCAAATCCATATACCCAATAATTGTAGCCTTCTCGGCAGACGCCGTCTTCACCGTATCCGTCCAGAAAATATTCGAGACTTCGCAACACCCGCTGCAAAAGCTCCGATAAACGGCGGTCGTCCCTCATCAGATAAAGAGCGGCGGCGCCGACCGATCCAGCGCAAACGGCGGCCCAATTGTGCCGCGCCGTTTCCCACGCATACGGACCGCCGTGCGCGAACGGAATCAGAACCCGCCGAAACACTTCGTACCGAATGCGGTCGCGGATAAGCCGCGGAAGACGTCGACCGGCCAAACGCCGAATTTCCGCGAGCGCAAAGGCCGTCTCCGCCGCAAACAAATCGATGTGCAACCCCGAAAATCGGTTCAAAGCCTCCTCATCCGGCGCAAAATCGTCCTCCACGTCGACGATTTCGCTTTCGGCAGGCCAAGGAAAATGCGCGGGCAAACACCAGGAAAATTCGTCGCACACCGCCCAAATGGTTTCGCATAAAGCATCCCGAAACCGCGCCTCCTCCGGCCAGACCAGCAATCGTAGAGCATGGGCGGTCAGTCGCTTGCGCCGCCGGAAATACGCCGTTTCGTAAGTTTGCCGGTCGCCGTCGACCGTCCATCGACGAAATAATTCCCACGTCAAAGCTGGAACCGACTCCGCGTCGTGGTGTTCCGCTTCTTCCCGAATTTCCTTACGAAGAGCGGCATAAGCATCGTCTTCTCGGACGCGCCGCCAATACGCCTCCCATTCTTCCCGTTCATACGGCCGCAGCGGATCGCCCCCGCGGAACGACGGCGTCACCGGTGAACGGACCGACCGCTCGCTTACCATCTCGATCCCGCCCCTTTCAAATCCGGCTGCCGCCATTTTAATCCGCGGTTTCGGCCCCAACATACCGGAAAATTGACTGAACACAAGATTTTTTTGACTAAAAGGAAAAACCCGGGTGCATCCGACCGAAGCCGGACGACCCGGGTTCTTCCCTTGAGCTGGCTTGCGGCCCGGCAGCGACCTACTCTCCCGGGACCCGGCGGTCCCAGTACCCTCGGCGCTGGAGGGCTTAACGGTCGTGTTCGGGATGGGCACGCGTGGT